>JALYSX010000075.1 GCA_030854585.1 Vulcanimicrobiota bacterium | reverse complement strand
GCGGCATAGAGCGCGGCGTTGTGGGTGTGTTCGGCGGCGCTCTCGCCGCTCTGCATCGGGCGCATCGAGACGGGCCACGAGACTTCGGACGTGCCGTCGGCCGCCTTCGTGTAGTAGACCGAGATCGAGTCCGGAATCGGGTTGTGCGGCCGCAAGACGAAGTACGCCGCGACCGCGACGACCACCAGAACGGCGATCAACCCGAGTGCGCGTCCGCCCTTCATGCGATTCTCCCGTGCATCTTCAAGCCGAGGTAGGCAGTGCCGATCAGCAGCAGCAGGCCCACCGCCGCGATCGTCAGTTGCAGTGGTCGCGAGACACCGCTCTGCGCGGCCCGTCGCGCCGCGATATAGGCGCCCATCGCGAGCAGAGCGCCTACGATGTGCTCCGCGACGCGCGCGCCGAGCCCGCCGATGCCCGCTCCGAGCACGACGGCGAGGACGATGCCGATCAGGACCTGGATACCGATCACGGCGACCATCACGCGCTGTCCGAGCTGCATCCATCCCATCGTGACCGCGCAGAGCAGCACGAGAAACGCGAAGACCCAGTGAACCGTGTCGACCGTCGTAACGAGATCCATGCGCGCAATCTCCGCTGCGCGAGCGCCGAAGTCCTATCGCATGCCTAGAACGCGAGTGGCGGATCGGCGCAGCGCGATCGCGCGGGACGGCCTGCGAAGCGATCGGCAACCCAGCCCTCGGCGAGCGCCTGCGACTTCGCCATGACCGCGAAGTGATCGGTGTCCGCATAGGTGGCGTAGGACATGTTGACGCGGCGCGCGCAGAGCACGGCGACCATCTGCGTCGTCGCCTTCGCACCGACCATCTGATCCTTGAGCCCTTGAAAGACGTAGACCGGCACCGAGATCGCAAGCGCGCCCGGTTCATTCGCCGCGAAGACCCGTTTGAGTTCGTCCAGATTGGCGTCGCGTCGGAACAGCTCCGCCGGCACGATCGAGTTCCAGCCGAAGTCCTTGTCGAGTTCCCAGATGCAGCGCTTCTGCAACTCCGGCAAGCGGTCGGTCAGCGTCGGATAGAACATCTTGTGGAGGTCGATGTCCGGATCCACCGCCGCCGCACCCCGGACCATGAGAAAGAAGAACGCGACGTTCGGGAGCGGTTGCTGCGCGCTTTGCATGTCGTAGAGATAGCCGAACATGTGCGAGGCGGGAGCGTAGGCAATCGAACCGAGCAACTGCAGTTCGGGCGCCCAGGCCGGACCGTACGACGCCGTCGCCAGCGACGACGCGCCGCCCTCGGAGTGACCGAGCACCATCCAGCGCGTGCCGATATGCGGATCGAGCTGGCGCGCCGCCCGCACGATGTCGGTCACGTCGCGGGCGGCGGCCTCGCCGACCAGATACGGATGGATGCCGGGCGTCCCGTTCCCTTCGTAGTCGGTCTGCAATACCGCGTAGCCCTTCGAGAGCCAGCCGTCAAGCGCCGATTGCTCCGTATCGTGCAGGTCCATCCGCGACGGCGCGCACTGGGGGCCGTTGCCGGTGGTACCGTGCGCCCAACTGATCACCGGCCACCCGCCCTTCGGCGGTTCGCCCTTCGGGATCGAGACGGTGCCCGAGATCGCGGTGTCCACGCCGGTCAAGGATGTGGTGTGATAGAGCACCAGCGTGTTCGACGCCGCGCTCTTCGGCGCGAGGCCGCTCGTCCATGGGCGTGCCCAGATCAGGTCGCCGTGGGTCGCCGCCGGCAAGGGCGACGGCGGTAAGTAGAAGGCGTCGCCGTTCGGACCCGCCGTGATCGCGACCAGTATCAAGCTCAAGAGCATCGATCTGAAAAACGCGCCCAGCGCCGACGTGTGACTTTGTGTCGCCCTTGACGTGCGCGGGAAACTGTATATACTGAGTATATTGATATGCACAGTTGACGGGTTCGTCATCTCCCAATCGGACGGCCGGCCCATGTATCTGCAGATCATCGAGCAGATCCGGGAGCGGGTCGCCGTCGGGGACTGGCGACGCGGAGCGGAGATCCCCTCGATCCGACAGCTCGCAGTCGTCCTGCGGGTCAGCGTGATCACGATCAAACGCGCCTATTTCGAACTCGAACGCGAGGGTGTCATCGTCACCCACCACGGCAAGCCGTCGCGCGTCGCGGACGTTCCTAGCGTCGAGAAGATCCGCGACGACGACCTCGACCAGCACCTCGAACGAGCGCTGCATCTCGGTGCGCTGCTCGGACTCACCCCGGAAGAGCTGGCCGCGCGCCTCGGGCGCATCCGGCTCAAGAAAGAGGACAAGGCATGAACGGCTCGGCCGTCTCGCTTGCCGGCGTCGGCAAGGACTACAAACACTTCACCCTCGACGACATCTCGTTCGAGTTGCCGCCGGGCAGCATCATGGGATTCATCGGTGCCAACGGCGCGGGCAAGAGCACCACGATCCGCATTCTGATGGGATTGATCCATCAGGATCGCGGCACCGTGCGCGTGCTCGACAACCCCATGCCGGCCAGGCAGGTCGCCGCCAAGCGCGAGATCGGCTACGTCTCCGACGACATGCGCCTCTACGCAGGCGAGACGATCGCCTGGCACATGTCGTTCATCGCTTCGATCTTTCCGTCGTGGGATACCGCCTACGCGACCGAACTAGTCCGCCGTTTCGACCTCACGCCCGAGCAACGCATCAAGGGTCTCTCGCACGGCCAGCGCGTCAAAGCCGCGCTGCTCTTGGTGTTGGCGCGCAGACCGCGCCTGCTCGTACTCGACGAGCCGACCACCGGCCTCGATCCGATCGCGCGACAAGAAGTGCTCGGCGCGCTGATCGAGGTGCTCTCCGACGAGCGCCGCACGGTCCTTTTCTCCTCGCAGAACACGATGGACGTCGAACAGATCTCGGACCGCATCACCTTCATCGATCGCGGCCGGATCATCGCGTCGGACGACAAGGAGAACTATCTGGATCGTTGGCGCCGCGTGCGTCTCGAACTGCCCGAAGGCGCGACCCTCGCACCGATTCCGGGCATGCTCGACGTGCGCGGCAGCGGACGGCTCAACGTGGCGACGATTCCCGATTTCGGCGAGGCCACGCTGCCGTTGTTGCGGGCGACCGGAGCGACCGTCCTTGCGGTCGAGCCGATGACGCTCGAAGAGATCTTCCTCAGCACCGTCAAGAGCCGCCGCGAAGGGCTGGTCGTATGAACGCCTCGATCATCCGTAGTCTCGTGCTCAAGGACTGGCATCTGCTCCGCTGGCCGATCGTATTCTACGTCGTGGCGTCCGGCATCGCCCTCGCTCTCTGCGGAACGGGCGGCACGCTCTCGTTCTACGCCGGCGCGATCCTGTTGATCACGGTCGTCATCTCGATGGCGATCCACATCGTGATGGTGACCATCGCCAACGAGCGCACCGAGAAGACCCTGCCATTCGTGATGAGCCTGCCGATCACCGCGATGGACTACACTACGGCGAAGCTGGTGGCGAACGGAACGCTCTTCCTGATCCCGTGGGCACTGATCTCCGGCGCCGCATTGCTGCTGGTCGCGGCGCGCCCGGAGCTTCCGGACGGCCTGATCCCGTGGACGTGCGCCGTGATGGCGGAGCTGGCCGTCAGCTACTTCTTCTTGATGGCGGTCTCGATAGTGAGCGAATCGCTGCCCTGGACGATCGTCGCGATGGTGCTCGGAAACCTCGGCTTCCAAGCGTTTCTCTACTACGTCAGCAACATCCCGAGCATCGCGCGAGCGATGAAGGGCGAAGCGATCGTCTGGAACGGCGAGATCGCCACGATCCTCATCCTGGAGACCGTGGCGATCGTGGCGATGATCGGGCTGACGTTCTGGGCTCAATCGCGCAAGCGAGACTTCATCTAGCCTGTGGGCGATGGTTGCGGGAGACCAATGCCGATGTATTTCCGCCGCGAGCACAGAACGACACCGGCGATGACGACTCGGCTTCGTCTGGGCGCGATCGCCTGGATCCTTACACTGCAGTTCTTCCTGATCGAGACGTACGCCGGGCTCGGCTGGCCCGGTTACAGCTTCTTCACCGATCGGATCAGCGATCTCGGCGCGGCGAACTCGCCGATGCACGGCCTCGTGAACGCGTCGTTGATCGTGCAAGGCGTGCTGATCGGGGGCGGCGCGCTGCTCCTGCGCGAAGCGTTCGCACCCGGCCGCCTGCGCGATCTCGGCATCGCCTTGATCGCGATGAACGGCGCCGGAGTGATCCTCGTCGGTTTCGTGCCGGAGGACTCCAGCCGCATCCTTCACGACATCGGCGCGACCGCGCTCTTCCTCTCCGGGAACGTCGGCATGCTCGCACTCGGCACGGCTCTCTTGCACGACGCATCGCGGATGCGCGCACTCGGAACGGCCGCCGTCGTGTTCGGCTCGATCGGCGTGATCGCCGCGATCTTCTTCACCCTGCGCAGTATCAGCGCGCACGCGATGGGCGCGTTCGAACACCTGGCCGTCGACCCGCTCCCGCTCTGGTTGTTGATGGCCGCCCTCGTCGTGCTCTACCCAGGGCGGAGAACTCTGCGCGACTAACGCCGTTCGGGAGCATGTCGATATTCACATTAGCCCTCTCCGCGATTCTCGCGACGGCGACCGCGGCACCGGCGCCATCACCGACGCTGGCCCCGACGCCGATTCCGGCGCACACGGCGTCGCCTCGCTTTACGCTCCACGGGAGCGGCGCGAATCTCTTCCTCTCGCAAGCGACGCACGGGCCGGGAACGGCCCCGCCCGAAGGCGGCGCGTTTGCCGCAGGTGAGCCGATCGCACCGGTCTCGCCCTACGATTGGTTTTCGACCGCGCCGTTAATCCCGGGGAACGCAGGCGAACTGCAGTATCTGTTCACCGGCTCGCTGCACATGCGCTCGTTCTCGTTCGACGCGACCGTCGCCATGACGCGTCTGGCCGGGAGTTCGACGGCGCTTGCGTATTGGGGCGAACCGTTTCCCGGTCGACTCGATCCGCACGAGGGGCGCTCGCCGATCGGCGGCCTGGTCGTCTTTCCGACGCACGCCGGAGCGAACGACGTCGAGGCGGCCCAGATCGTACTCCCGTACTCCGCGTCGATCCATCCCAACGACGACGCTTGGCGATTGAGCGCCGGTTTCGTCGATCCGATCGGGTTCGATCCGTTTGTGTTTACCCCGCCCGCAGTGCCGAGCGTCGCACCGGCTCTCGGGATAGCGACCTTCGAGTCGCTTGGACCGGGTGCGCCCGCTCTCGACGGGTGGGTGGCGTCGCGCACGACCCTGCCGCTCTTGGGCGTCGACGCGACCGCCACGATCGGACATCTCTCGTACGAGTTCACCGACGCGCTCATGCCCGCGCCGATGGGGAACGGCGTTCGCATGACCGGCGGAAGTATCGCGCTCGATCGCGGCGATCTCGGACGCTTCTCGTTCGATCTCGTCCACGTCGTCACATCGGGCGATCCGGCGACGGTGCCTGCGCTCTTCGGCTCGGCTCCGCAACTGCATCCGGGCCCGCAGGGACCGCTTGCGACGAGCCTGCTCGGCGACCAACGCCAGACCATCGCCGGACTGCGCACACTGGTGCATCCTCGAGCCGGCTACGATCTGCTCGCCGAACTGGGCCGCTCCTGGTACGACGCCGAGCTGGTCGCGCGTCCCGGAACGGCCGCGCCCGGAGTCTACGAGCATCTCTCGCTCGTGCGGCACGCGAACGAGCGCGACGAGTTCGGGCTCGAGTACTATCGCGACGATCCACGCTACGGCACGACGCTGCTCCCCTACGGCACTGCCGAGAACCTGTGGGGCACCGCATGGGCGTTCCCGGGTTCGTGGCTGAAGGGCGCCTATCAACTCGTCGCCGACAACGTCGCACAGACGAACCGCGCCGGCCTGCGGTTTCACGCGACCTCGTGGCACAAGCGCTTCGAGGCGCGCGTCGCGCTCTCGGCCTATCGTCAACTCGAGCCGTCGTCCATGGCGAATCTCACTCAGACGGGCTTCGTCGAAGTGCAGTTCCTCCCGCAGGCCGATGCAGATACGACCCTCGGTCGCGTCCGCAGTCAGGTCGCCTACGCCGCTTGGCACTTCGATCGAGACCTGCTCTCGCTCGATTTCGCCCGCGATACGCTACGTCGCGGCGTTCGAAACGGCGCGGCCGTCGACTTCGTCGACATGCGCTATCCGCAACTCGTCATCCAAGACCGTCACGTGTTCTCGCCCCGCTTGATCGGAGTTGTCGGCTACGGGCGCTATGCCGCCGGCGGAACGTGGACGACGACGCCGGTCGAGGTTCGCTACGCCACCGCGTTCGCCGGCGCCGAGCTCGATTTCGGGAACGGTCGACAGCTCTTCGCCCAACTGCGCACGTTCGGCTTGAACGGCATGCCGTCGATCCCCGGCGGCCCACCACCGACGTTTCGCGGCACGGCGTTCACCCTCGAACACCGCATCGCATTCTAGCGCTAGCGCTGCACGTTTGCTCCCACAGAAATGAAAACGCTCTACCCCGGAAATGACTTTGTGGTCATCGCGGGATAGAGCGGGACTTTGGTGGAGCTGTCGGGGTGCTGCCCCCCGAGTCCGAAAAGCCTAACCGGTGCGTTCTCCAGGCTCAGCTTCGATTTTTTCTTGTTCGACCGTACGCC
>JALYSX010000064.1 GCA_030854585.1 Vulcanimicrobiota bacterium | reverse complement strand
TCGTTCCGGCAGCGGTCGTCAGCATCGGGAAGAACTTCGGCAAATAGCTCGCACCGATCAGGACGGCCTTGTAGCCGGCGATGTTGTTCTGCGAGGAGAGCGCGTCCATCGACTGCGCGCGCGTGATACGCGGGATCATCTCCATAGCGAACGCGGTCGCGCCCGATTTCGCCAGGCGCGCGACGTACTCGGGGTCGCCGAGCGGAGCCAGGAAGCCGACCAATGCGGCTCCGGGCTTCATCGCGGCGAGGAGCGCATCGTCGGGACGCCCGACGCAGAGCACGACGTCGGCGTCGGAGACGAGCGAGGCCGGGTCGTCGGCGAGCGCCGCTCCGGCCTGCGTGTAGAATGCGTCCGGAAACGCGGCGCGTTCGCCGGCCCCTCGTGCGACCCGCACGGTCGCCCCGCTCTTGACGAGTTTGGCAACGGTCTCCGGTACGAGAGCGACGCGACGTTCGCCGGACGCCGCCTCACGCGAAACAGCCACGATCATAGAGGGCGAGCGTTAGCCCATGTTCCCGGTGGGACCTGCGATGTTTATCGGATGGAGAGGTAGGTCAGGATCGCGAAGACGACGACGCCGACGATGTGGGCGGGATGTCGCGTGAGCAAATAGTCGGTCAGCGCCAGCAGCGCACCGGCCGCAAGCGTGACCGTCACGACTGACGTGATGTCGCGCGTGTGAGCGTAGGCGAGGATGACGGCGATCAGGATGTCGCGTGCGCCCGCCGCGCGCACGAACGCGATCGCGTTCGCCTCGGCGACCGGCGCGCCGAAGAGTCGCGAGAGCGTGCCCGGCGCGACGAGCGCGGCGATGCCGATTCCGACGAGGCCGGCGACCGCGACCCAGACCAGAATGCCGACGATCACCCCGGGTCGACGATCGTGCCGAGGAAGAGCAGTTGCCCGGTCGTCTCGTCGCGGATCGCGACCACGAACGGTCGGTCGACGACCATCGCGAACGGCGGCTCCTCGACGTGCATCGAGAGCAGCTTCATACCGACGGTGGTGACGGCCGCGGCTTGGGTACCGGCCTCATCGACGTTGAGGTACGAGGCGTGGTGGACGTCTCCGATCGCGAGGACGGGCGGCGCCGCGTGGATGTTGCCGAAGTCGGCGTCGTGCTGGAACGCCTGCGACATGCCGAGGCGCGCGAGGTCGCCGTTGATCTTCCTATTGAAGGCGATGTGGAAGCGTGGAAGAGCGATCGAGCCCTTTCGCTCGACGAGCGATTCGCGCAGCTTATCAAAGCTCGCACTGGACGCGTTCTTGACGAATGCGTCGAGCGTCGCCGCATCTTTCGGGAGTACGACGTACATCGCGAACGAACGATCTGCGTACTGCAATCGGATCGCCTGCAGGCCGTTCCCATCGGCGTAGGCGTACTTCGCAACGTTGTGCATCATCTTCACGGTGCCGTTCTTGGTCCAGGCGACGCGGAACGGATGTGCCTTCGTCGCGCTCCGGTCGAACGGGAGCGTCCATTTGCCGTCGAAGGCGATCGCATTCGCGATCATCACCACGGTCGCCGGATCGATCGAGTCGAGCACGTGCGGGATCAGTCCATTGGTGTGCGCCTTCGCCCACGCGTTGACGACGGCGGCCGCGCCGGGCATACGGAAGTCGAGGTTGGCGGCCTGCGCGCCGAAGACCCGACGCCCGATCGTGACGAACTGCGGCTCGATCGCAAAGCCCGACTGCAACCACAGCGCGTTCGCCATCGTCAGCTTGACGGCGGTGGTCTTGGCGATCGCACGTGCCAGTGCGCGGTTGGCGGCATCGAACGATGCGGCAGAGCCCGAGGCATGCAGCACGCCTAATATGCCGTCGCGCGTCGCACCGCGGGCGCCGTCGGATGCGAACGCGAGCGCGACCGCGATGCCGGTCGGCGAGACGAAGACGTTCGTGTTCGGTTCGTCCGCATGCACGACCCGAAGCAGATCGAATCCGAACTGTGCATATGGCGTGGCGAGCGAGGCGACGGGTGCGTTTGCGGCCGACGAGACGAGCGGCATGACGAGCAGACCTGCTGCGGCGAGTGCGGTGCTTAGGCGCTTGAACATCAGGAAATCCTCACGACGTTGTGGAGCGTGCCGATGCGGTCGATCGTGACGTCGAGCGCGTCACCGTCCTGGAGGAACTCGGGTGGCGTGCGGGCGAAGCCGACGCCCTCCGGCGTGCCCGTGGCGATCACGTCGCCGGGCAGCAAAGTCATCCCCTTGCTCAATTCGGCGATCACGCGCGCGATCGGGAAGATCATCTGCGCGGTCGTGCTGCGCTGCTTCTCGACGCCGTTCACGTACATCGCGATGCCGAGCGTCTGCGGATCGGCGATCTCGTCGGCACCCACGATCCACGGACCGATCGGACAGGTGTCGTCGAGACTCTTCCCCTTGAACCACTGCCCGTGGGCGCGCTGCAGGTCTCGCGCAGTCATGTCGTTCAGACACGTGTAGCCGAAGACGACGTCGAGCGCGCGCGATTCGGTGACGTCGCGAGCTCGCGTACCGATGACGACGGCGAGCTCGGCCTCGAAATCATAGGCGGGCGAGACGCGCGCTTGCAGGTGCAACGTGGCATCGGGAGCGGCGATCGCGGTCGTCGCTTTGGTGAAGAAGGTCGGCAGCTCCGGGAGCTTGAGCTCCTTACCGAGCGCGCGCGCGCCCTCGAGGGCATGTTCGAGATAGTTCCGGCCGACGCAGAAGACGTTGCGCGGTGGTTGGATCGGCGCCGCCAGGCGCGTGCCAGCGAGCGCCATTTTTGTATCGGTCACGTGCGTCGCGCGCTCGCTCCCCGGAAGCGTCACGAAATCGCGCAGCGACGGCGCGTCGATCGCACGGATCGACTCACCGTCGAGGACGCCCGGACGAACGATCTCACGCGCGTCGTAGTAACTCACGTAGCGCATGCGTCCGTCTCCGTATTACGGCTTCGGGCTCGGCGTCCCGCCGGTGATCGCGTTCAGCGACGGCAGATTCGGCTTGACGGCGCCCTTGGCTTCGTTCTTCCGATAGATCTCCATCAT
>JALYSX010000004.1 GCA_030854585.1 Vulcanimicrobiota bacterium | reverse complement strand
CGTTGCTCTTGTGCGGCGCGCTCGCGGTGCCGTTCGCGCTCGGCTACTCCGACGAGACCGATATCGGGCGCTACTTCATGACCTCATTCGTGGTGGCGAGCATCTTCGTCGGCGCGGCCATAGCGGGCGCCGCCAAGTTCGCGTCGTGGTCGCGTCTGCTCGCGCCGGTCGCTGCCGCGGCGATCGCGGTCGGCCTGATCGTCACCCAGCAGAACTACTTCCATCAGCCCTACGACGACCGTCCCCGGAATGCGATCAATTACGTCAAGACGATCACCGAACCGAACGCGATGATCGTCGCCTCGTGGGCCTACGGCACGCCACTCGCCTATGCGGCCTACGTCGAGCACGACTTCGGTCGACGGGGCCTCGACGTCGCCTGGATCGACGACGATGCAGACTACGTCCGGACCTGGGCGAAGACGCGTCCGGTCTACTTCGTCGGCGGGATCCCCGGAAGCGTTCCGGGCTATCGCCTCGAAGCACTCGCGGTGACGCCGCCCATCTATAAGCTGGTCAAGCGGAAGTGAAGATCCCGCGCGCTTATCTGGTCGCGATCATCGCGTTCCTCGTTACCTGGCTGGTCTCGCACGGTCGCTCGTCGCCGTACAACAACTTCGTGCTGCTCGCCGATGCCCTGGTCCACGGCCACGCTTGGATCGCTTGGCCCGGCGCGTACATCGACGCGCTCTCCTACAACGGGCAACGCTACGTGATCGAGGCGCCGACGCCGGCGTTCTTGTTGATGCCGTTCGTCGCGATCTTCGGGACCGGCGTCAACCAGACGCTCCTCGCGGTCGTGCTTTGCGCGGTCGGCATCGGCGCGGCCTGGGAGCTCTGCGATCGCTACGGCGTCCCGTCGCAGGTGAATGCGATGCTCTGCGCGTTTCTGCTAGCGGGGACTGATCTGCTGTGGTGCGCGATGCTTGGCGACGTGTGGTTCATCGCCCACGTCAGTTCGGTCTGTTTTACGCTGCTCGCGCTCTGCGAGCTCGCGGGCAAGCGGCGCGGCTGGCTGGTCGCGATCTGGGCCGCGCTCGCGGTCGAATCGCGTTTCTCGTTGATCGTGGCGTTGCCGGTCTACGCGTACCTGTTGGCCGGCGACGATTGGAAGAAGCGTCTGGGCGGTTTCGCCACCGCACTCGTGCCGTTCGCGGCGTTCTGGCTCTGGTACAACAACGCACGCTGGGGGACGTGGTACGACATCGGCTACACCGCCTGGTATCACCAGGACAGCGCGGGTCTGCCGACCGGTTCGCCGTTCCGCCTGCAGTATCTCGGCTATCAGCTCAACTCGTTCTTCGTCCAGGGCGTCCAGTTCGTCCCGACCTGGCCATACGTGCAGACGAGTATCGCTGGTCTCGCGCTTACGTACACGAGCCCGGCGCTGATCCTGGCGCTGCTCGCGCGGCGGCCGGCGAAGTTGACGATCGCGCTCTGGGTCGCCGCGCTGCTGACGGCCGCGCCGAACTTCATCTACTACGTCAACGGTTTCTCACAGTTCGGGATGCGTCACGCGCTCGACTTCGAACCGTTCCTGTTCGCGCTGATGGCGCTCGGTCTGCGCGATCGTCTCCCGGCTTGGGGCTACGCGATCGTCTACACGCTGATCGCATATTCGTGCGTCGTCGGCCTATGGGGCTGCTGGTACTGGAACGTCTTCGTGCGGACCAATTAGGTTCGGATCGCTGGAACGGGGAGAATTGCAGGCCGGCGTCCCGCGCGGAGACAATGGCGTACTTGAGGCGTCCGTCGACGCCGTAGGAGGATAGCGATGAACCGATCGATCGGCGCCGTTGCAGTAGCGGTAAGCCTGGGCGCAACGGCATTCATTTCCGGCGTCGCTTCCTCTCGGGCCGTCCCGAGCTCGGTCACGGTGAAACCGATCCCATCACAGAAGGTCGATGCGGCTTTGGCAGCGGCACAGTTGCGCGGTCGGCCACTGCTCGTCGTCCGCCTTCCGGGATCGGCGATAGTATCGCAGCTTTACGACGCGCGTCAGGACGTCGTCGCGGGCCGCGTAGGAAAGATGATCGGCGGGCGCGCGACTATGTTCTCGCCGGCGTTCTGGATCACCGGTGCCTCGGGCGACATCAGGCCGCACGGCACGATCACCCTTCGCGGCAGGGGCTTCGGCTCGGGCACCGGCGACGTTCAAATGTCCGGTGCATTCCCGGACTCTCCGGACGGAATCGTACATCTGACCGTTTCATCGTGGTCCGATAGCAGCGTGACGGCATCCATTCCGGCGATCTCGGGCGCCCCCGATCAGTCGGTCCATATCACGCTTGTGACGACCGCCCGTGGACTCTCGAACGATCGTTCCAGGCCGATTACGGTGACGACCGCGGTATCGAACGACATCGCGATGCGCTTTGTGGCCGACCGCGAAACGATCCTTGCCAAGGCAGGCTGGGTCGTGAACAGCAGTTGCGGAGACAATATCGGAAATGCATTCACGCGCGACAATGATGATAGCTGTAGTTCGTGGCGCGGCCTGCCCGGTGGCTCCAATTGGGATATTCTCGGGACGGGCGATTACGTGCTGACCGCCGACCACCTTCGGCCTCATGCCGACACGACCGGAGACGACGACTATCAGACGCAGCTTCCCAAGGGGTGGTCGTTCGACCGCATCGAGTTCGCGGACAACTCGCCCGGCACCAGCATCGACCTGAGCCCGACCGTCGATGCAACGCACGTGTCCTGGCAGGTGCATTGGAAGACGGCGCACGTCACCGACCGACTCGGACCGCACGAAGAAGCGACGTACGCTCTTGCCACTTATGTGACGGGGCCGGTCGGCACCGTCCCGCGCTGATTAGGGACGGGCGAAGTAATACGCGCCGGTACTTAAGCTCCTTGGTGGCGTTGGACCGGGACGACGGCAGGGAGGCCGCTGATCGGCGCGCCACTGCGGCCGCGTTGCGGCGCCGGAGCCGGCGGGATCTGCGTTCCAGCGAAGGCCCACGAGAGCAACCAGTAGTCGATCGCGTCGTTATACGATTCGGTGTTGCGATAGATGCCGAACAGGCTTATCAGCCAGATCGGAATCGTGATCAGGGCGCCGACGCCCGACATCGTGCCGATCAGCATCAGGACGCCGCGTGTGACGTCGCCGAGATAGAAATCATGTGCTCCGAAGAGTCCGAAGACGAGATCGAGCGCGAATGCCAGCGCGGGGTCCTTCCGGTTGCGTCTGGATTCGTAGGCGAACCATGCCTGTTGGTCCGGGGAGAGCTGTAGGGCGAGGTTGCTGATGTACGGGTTCACGGATGCCTCCATCTTTCAACCCATTTACGGCCCGGCTGCCCGCAGTGTTTCGCGGGCTGCGGCAAGGTCCGCCGGGTCGGTGACGGGCGCTCCGCAGGTCGTCCCTGCGCATAGGTAGGCCGCGGCTGGGGTCTTGGGGAGGCCGAGGCTGGCGGCAGCCTCAGGCGCCACGGTTCGGACGGAGAGCAGCGGGTCGCCGAGGCGCAGAGCGGCGGCTCGGAGGGCGGCGCCGGCCTCCGAAGTGCCGACGATGCGCACCGAGCGAGCCGGGCTCAGCAGACGGCGGAGCGCCCTGCAGTAGGT
>JALYSX010000411.1 GCA_030854585.1 Vulcanimicrobiota bacterium | reverse complement strand
GTGTTGACGCGCGCGCAGGAGGTCGGCGTCAACTTCATCGACACGGCCGACGCCTACGGGCCGGAGGTCAACGAGCGCCAGATCGCGCAGGCGTTGCATCCGTATGCCGAGGGCATGGTGATCGCGACCAAGGGCGGCCTGGAACGTTCGGGCCCCGGCGCGTGGGAGCGCTCGGCGCGGCCCGAGCGGCTGCGCCGTTGCTGCGACGAGAGCTTGCAGCGGCTCCGGATCGAGCGGATCGATCTCTATCAGCTGCACGCCCCGGATACGAAGGTCCCGATGGCGGACATGATCGGCACGCTGGCGGAGATGCAAGCGGTCGGGAAGATCCGCTTCATCGGCGTCTCGAACGTCACGCTCGAAGAGCTGCAAGAGGCGCAGAAATACGCGGAGATCGTCTCGGTGCAGAACCCGTATAACGTCGGCAATCGGCACGGGAACGAGAAGCTGGTCGAGTACTGCGAACGGAACGGAATGGCGTTCATCCCGTACTTCCCGCTCGATGCCGGTGACGTGGACGCGGTGGCGGCGCTCGATCCGATCGCGAAAGCTCATGGCGTCACGACGTGGCAGGTCGCGCTCGCGTGGTTGTTGCATCGCTCGCCGGCGATGCTGCCCATTCCCGGGACGTCGTCGCTCGCTCATCTGGACGAGAACGTCGCAGCGGCGTCGCTCAAGCTTTCGAAGGAAGAGTACGCAACGCTGGACGGGCTGGCGTAGCGAGGAGGCGACCTACCGAGCGCATCGTTGGAACATCCGTGCGGGTCGCGCGGTCGTTTCTATTTTCCGAATAGCGGAACTGCCGGACTGCGGCGTGCGTTCGCAAGGAGATGAACGCGATGCAGCAATCGAATCTACCCGAGCCGCAGCGCAGCCTCGTTTCATTGCTCGAGATCGACGACGGTCTAGCGGCCGACCTTGCCTTTTCGGCGCCGGACGGATCGCTCGATCGGATCCGTGCTTCGTGGGAGTTGGTTCGCGGGATGTTTTCGGATGAGGCCGGTGCGCGAACGTGGTTCGTGACGCCGGGATCCGGCGGCTGCAGTCCGGTGGGACCTGGCTGACCGACGGATTCCCCGCATTCGAAGCGCTCGTCAGCGAGGTCGTCGGTCGCTCCCGCGCGTGAGAAGCCGGCCATTCCCATCCCGAGCGTAGGCTCGACCGACCGCAGCGCGATGTACAAAGTCTCGCCTTGCGCGGTCTGTAGCCGGCTAGAGCGAGTCGACGTACGCCGCGACGTCTTGCACGTCTTGCTCGCTCAGTACCGTGGGATAGAGTTTGGGCATCGGCGGTTCCGGATCTTCAATCCATGAGGTCGTGTTCGCAATGTCCATGCGCCGGCGCTCGTGGCGCAGCGACGGGCCGACCCCGCCCTCGGTTCCGGTAGCGCCGTGACAAACGGCGCAGTTCGCCGCGAACGTCGTCTTTCCACGCTCGGGGTTGCCGACGACCTTGCCGCTCGCGGCGACATTTTGCGGGGTCTCCGTACCACAGGCAGCGCATCCGAACGCCACCAGCGCCACAGCCAGAAATACCCTCCACGTTGCGGTGCTCATGTGCCCCCCTCGGAAGAGTTCTCCCCATACTTGCTGAACTCTCCCAACGGCTGCATATGTTTAGAATGGCTGCAGATACGCGCAATCGATTCTTTTGGCTGGCGTGCGGATGCCTGCTAGCGCTATGGGTGTTTCCGCATGATTGCCTGGCGCAATCCGAGGGCGCTTCGCTGTATACCGAGCAGTGCGCATCTTGCCACGGCGCGATCGGTCAAGGCTCCAGCGTCGCGCCGCCGCTGATCGGAAAGTCGGCCGCCGACGTGCACTTCATGCTCGACACCGGGCGAATGCCGGCAGCCGTCTCCTACGAGCAAGAGATGCACAAACCGGCGCATTTCACCTACCGGCAGATCGGCGAGATCGTCGGCTACGTCATGTCGTTTACCGCGAAGCCGGATCGGGCGCTTCCGCTGGTGGAGCGTGGCAACGTCGAACGTGGACGAGCGCTGTTCGCGCAGAATTGCGAGCCATGTCATGGCGTCACCGGTAGCGGAGCGTCCGTCGGTTCCGCAATGGTCGCGCCGTCGTTGAGCCAGGCCACGGTCTTTCAGGTCGCGGAAGCCGTCCGGGCCGGGCCCGGCGTCATGCCGCGTTTCGGTGGCGACGTGCTGAGCGCACGTGACGTCGACGATATCGCGTGGTACGTCAACTACCTGCAAACGCAGTCCTATAATCCGGGTGGCTTGGCGCTCGCGAACATCGGACCGGTCGCCGAAGGGTTCGTGGCATGGGTCTTCGGGATCGGCTTGCTCGTGCTCTTCGTACGCCTGATCGGCGCGACGGACTAGCGCCGTCTACGGCAGCCGCTACGCGCCTCCGACGCGGCTGCTCTCCGCACCGAGTCGCCACAGAATCAGCAGCATCGCGACGATTCCGGCGAAGAGGAGAAACGGAAACCAGATCGCCCCGAGCAGCGTCACGAGCACCGCGCAAGCCATGAGGATCGGCCACGGGCTGGCGGTCGTGAACGTTCCCATATCTTCGCCGGCGGCTTGCGGCTGCGTCAGGTTCGGGTCGTCGCCGTCGAGATCGGCTTCGCGTTCGGCCGCAATGGCGTAGATGGTCGCAAACGCAAGTCCCGCGGCCATCAGCCCGAGAAGGAACACGCCGGCGTAATCGTGCGAGAAGAACCAGTACGCCGTCGCGATGACGATGCCGAAAATCGCCGAGCTGGTGAAGAGGCCAACGCCGGTCTTCATCGGCCGCTCTTTGCCGTCAACTCGGGATGGTGCATGTCAAAGACCGGCCGTTCGGACCGGATCGGCGGGAGCTTCGTGAAATTGAACTCGGGAGGCGGCGACGTCGTCGCCCATTCCAGCGTGTAACCGGCCCATGGGTCGTCTCCAGCAGGAACGCGTTTGCGCACGCTGACGATCACGTTTGCGATGAACAGCAGCACCCCGAGCGCCATGATCCCGGCGCCGATCGTCGAGATGAGGTTGAGGATCGGGAGATGTGCGACGGCGTCGTAGGTGTAGACGCGGCGTGGCATCCCCTCGAGGCCCATGAAGTGCATCGGCAAAAACGTGCAGTTGAATCCGACGAACATCGTATAGAAGAAAGCTTTGCCGAGGCGCTCGTCGAGCCGTATGCCTGAGAACTTGGGGAACCAGAAGAAGAGCGCCGCGAAGATCGCGAACAAGCTGCCGCCGCCGATCACGTAGTGGAAGTGCGCGACCGCGAAGTAGCTGTCGTGGGCCTCGTAATCGATCGGCGGCGATGCGAGCAGCACGCCGGTGATGCCGCCGATCAGAAAGTTGAGCATGAAGCCGATCGCGAAGAGCATCGGCGTGCTGAGCTGGATCGCGCCACGCCACATCGTGCCGGCCCAGTTGAAGAATTTTATGCCGGTCGGCACGGCGATCAGGAACGAAACGCCGGCAAAGAATGGATTGTCGACGACGCCCGTGGTGAACATGTGGTGCGCCCATACGCCCATCGATAGCCCGGCGATCGCAAATGCCGAGAGGACCATGCCGACGTACCCGAAGACCGGCTTGCGCGAGAAAACCGAGACGACCTCGGTGATCACGCCGAAATAGGGCAGGATCAGCACGTACACTTCGGGATGACCGAAGAACCAGAAGAGGTGCATGTAGAGGACGGCACTGCCACCGTTCGCGGGATCGAAGAAATGGCCGCCTAGATGCCGGTCGATGAGCAACATGCACAAGCACGCCGCGAGCGGCGGGAACGCCATCAGGATCAGGAGCGACGTTGCGACCATTTCCCAGGTGAAGATCGGCATGCGCCACATCGTCATGCCGGGCGCGCGGTAGAGAAACACCGTGACGATGAAGTTCACGGCCGTGAGGATCGTCGAAACGCTGGTCATGAGGATGCCGATCAGCCAAAGGTCCTGCCCGGCTCCGGTCGCGATAGCGATCTCGGAGAGCGGAGCATACGAGGACCAGCCCGACGCCGCGGCACCCCCGGCCGCCGCCGCGCCCGAGAGCACGGTCAAGGCGCCGATGATGAATAGCCACAGCGACGTCGCGTTCAGGCGAGGAAACGCCATGTCCGGCGCGCCGATCTGCAGCGGAATCAAATAGTTTCCGAGACCGATGCCGAACGGCGCGACGAACAGAAAGATCATGGCCGTGCCGTGGAGCGTGAAGATCTGGTTGTACGCGTGCGGGCTCACGAGCGAGAGATCCGGCCTGGAGAGCTGGGCGCGGATGATCATCGAGAGCAGGCCGCCGATGCAGAAAAAGCCGAACGTCGACGCCATGTACATGATCCCGATCTTCTTGTGATCGGTGGTCGTCAACCAGCGCATCATACGGGAGCCTTTCCGTGGCCGGCGATCCAGTGGCGGTACGCTTCGACGGGAACGATGCGGACCGTGAAGGTCATCAAGGTGTGCTCGAGTCCGCAGAACTGCGTGCACGCGCCGCGGAAGGTCCCGGTTCGGATCGGGGTGAGGTCGAAGCGATTGACGATGCCGGGAACCGCGTCGCGTTTGAAGAGAAAGTCCGAGACCCAAAAGGAATGGTTGACGTCGTCGGTCCGCAGGTCGATCTGGGTCGTCTCGTTTTGCGGAAGCACGAGTTCGGGAGGTCGGCCGGGCGCGCCCACGATCCGGATGCCGGTGCCCGGATAGTCGAATCGCCACGACCAACGGAACCCGGTCACGTCGACGGTCGCAAACGGGTGAGCTGCGACCGCGTCGACGGAGACCTCGCTCGTGTACGTGACGTAGAACAGAAAGGCGATCAGGGCCAGCGGAATCACCACCGAGACCACTTCGACGCCCCGGTTGACCGAGAACTGCGGCGGCAGCTCGTCCGAGCGCCGGCGCCACAGCACCAGCGGCGCCAGGATCAGAGCATAGACGACCACGCCGACGACGACCGAAGCCAGAAGAAAGATCGCCCAGTCACCGCGCATCGTTTGAGCTTGCAGCGTCGCAGGATCGAGCAGTGGCACGCTAGTACCCACCTTTCGCGCAGGTCTGCTACGATAGTCGCCGTACATCCTTTTTCTGGACATCCGAAAGGAACCGAGCACGTTGCCGAGCCTTCGCGTTGCCGCCAGAGCCGATGCTCGCGAACCGTTCCCGATCCGCGCTCACCCGCTGGTATTCGGGGTGGTCGTCTTTCTGGCGAGCGAATTGATGTTCTTCGCTGCGCTCTTCGCGTCGTACTACGAGTTGCGTAGCCAGGGCACGACCTGGCCGCCGCCGGGCGTGCACTTGGATCTGCTCCAGTCGTCGATCGGAACGTTCTTGCTGTTCGCATCCAGCGGCGTGATGTTTCTGATGACCCGCGCCCTGGATCGAAAAAGGACCAAGGCGGCATACGGTTGGTTGGCAGCGGCGATCCTGTGCGGGGTCGCGTTCGTGGCGATCGGCCTCGATGGGTACGCCAAGAACACGTTTACGATCGCGTCGAACGCGTACGGCTCGCTCTTCTATGCGATGACCGGGTTCCATCTGTTGCACGTCGGCGTCGGCATCGCGTTGCTGATCGCGTTATTCTTCGGGTTGCGCAGTCCGGCGTTGCGCGTCAACCACCGCGCCGGTGCCGAGGCGATCATGTACTACTGGCACTTCGTGTTCGTCGTGTGGCTCGGTATCTGGGCCTCGATCTATTTGGTGCGATGAAAAAGACCGACCGCGCAATCGCCGCCGCCCTGTTGCTCGCGATCGCCGGCAGCATCGGATTCATGATCGCCTACGCGCTTCATGCGACGACTCAGGCGGAGGGACTGGCGCTCGCGATCGCCCTGTGCGGGTTCACGCTGGCCGCGCTTGGGTGGACGCGCTGGATCGCCGGCGCAGAGCAAGTCGTCGATCTTCGCGATACGTATCCGTCGAGCTTACAGGATCGAGCCGATGAAGCGAGCGAGTTGGAGAACGACGCAGCCGGGGTCACGCGGCACGGCATGCTGGCGAAACTGCTGCTTGGCGCGCTCGGCATCTTCGGGCTCGCAACCCTCTTCCCGTTTCGCTCGTGGGGGCCGGCGCCGGGTCGTACCCTCTTTCAAACAAAATGGAAGCCCGGTGATCGTCTGGCGCACGAGAACGGCACGTTCGTGAAAAAAGCTGACCTCAATGTCGACTCGGTCGTCACCGTGTTTCCGGAAGGCGCCATCGGTGATGCATCGTCGCAGACGATGCTCGTTCGTCTGCCCGACGGCCTCGGCGCAAGCGTCGACGGATACGTCGCGTATTCGAAGGTCTGCACGCACGCCGGTTGCCCGGTCGCGCTCTATCGCGCCCGGAGTCATCAACTGATGTGTCCGTGCCATCAATCCGTCTTCGACGTGGTCGACGCGGGGAAGGTGGTCTCGGGGCCGGCCGATCACGCGCTTCCGCAACTGCCGATCGAGATCGACGCCGCGGGTTACCTGCGCGCAAAGGGCGACTTCCCGGTTCCCGTCGGACCGGGTTTCTGGGAGCGTCCGTCGAGCGGATGACCCGATGATCGAGCGATTCGTACTGTGGCTCGACGACCGGCTGGGGACGGCGCACTTCATCAAGCACGCGCTGCGCAAGGCCTTCCCCGACCATTGGTCGTTCATGCTCGGCGAGATCAATCTCTACTGCTTTATCGTGTTGCTCGCTACCGGGACGTTTCTCGCGTTCAACTTCGATCCATCGCCGGCGAAGCTGGTCTACCAGGGGGCGTACCGTTTGCTCGACGGCATCACGATGTCGACCGCGTATGCCTCGGCGCTGCACTTGAGCTTCGCGGTGAACGCCGGACTCTTGATACGCCAGATCCATCATTGGGCCGCGCTCGTCTTCGTGGCGGGCATCGTTACGCACATGGCGCGCGTTTTCTTCACCGGAGCGTTTCGTAACCCGCGGGAGTTGAACTGGCTGATCGGGGTGGTGTTGTTCATCCTCGCGGTGGCCGAAGGTTTCACCGGCTACTCGCTCCCGGACGATCTGCTCAGCGGCATTGGGTTGCGCATCGCCGACTCGGTGCTGCTCTCGATCCCGATCGTCGGTACGTGGGGCTCGTCGCTGTTACTCGGCGGTGCCTTCCCCGGTTCGCAGGTGGGGCCGCGGTTGTTCACCGCACACGTCTTCTTGCTGCCCGCAGTCATCGCCGGCACGATCGCGGCTCACCTGGCGATCGTGTGGCGCCAGAAGCACACGCAGTTCCCCGGTCCCGGACGTACCGAGACCAACGTCGTCGGCTCGCCGCTGTTTCCGAACTACGCGGTAAAATCGGCTGCGCTCGGTTTCGGAACCGTTGCGATCCTGGCCGCGCTCGGCGCATTCGTGCAGATCAACCCGATCTGGCTCTACGGCCCGTACGTACCGTATCTGGCGGCATCGCCGGCGCAACCCGACTGGTACGTGGGCTGGCTCGACGGTGCGCTGCGCATCAGTTGGCCTTGGTCGATCCACGTCTTCGGGCATGTGATTCCCTCGCCATTTTTTCCGGGTCTGCTGCTCCCGGGAGCGCTCTTCGTCATCCTCTTCGGCTGGCCGTTCATCGAGCGGGCCATCACCAAGGATCGCACGCCGCACCAGCTGCTCGATCATCCGCGCGACGTGCCGTGGCGCACCGGCGTTGGCGTCGCGCTCTTCGTCCTAGCCCTCGGTCTGACGCTTGCGGGCAGCGACGACGTGCAGGCGCGCTACCTGCACCTTCCGATCGATGTGTTGACGATCGTCTACCGATGGTTCTGCATCCTCGCGCCGTTGGTCGCGTTCTTCGTCACGCGTGCGATCGCAAACGATCTACGCGCAAGACACGGCGTGCAGAAGGCGCCACGCGTGCGGCTGCGCCGCAACGAACAGGGCGGGTTCGACGACGAGTCGATTCCGTGATCGCGGCGTCGCTCGGTGTGGCGACGATAGTCGCCTATCTGGTGGCCGTACGAGCGTACGGCATTCGACATCCTTTGCGCCGATTCTCGGCGCTGCGCGTCGGCTGCTTCGTGGCGGGCGTCGCGGTCATGGGTGCCGCACTCCTTCCACCGGTCGATGCGCTCGCCGACGGATCCTTCGCGGCGCACATGGCGCAACATCTCATCTTGACGCTCGTCGGTCCGCCGCTGTTGCTTTTGGGCGCACCGCTGCTGTTGTGCGTGGCCTTGCCGCCGGCGCGTATCGCGCGTGCGATCGCGCAGGTCGTGCAGCGCTCGCCGGTTCACGCTCTCTTTTCGCCCGTCTTCGCATGGCTCTTCTACGTAACGACGATCTGGGCCGTGCACCTGTCGCCGCTCTATGAAGCCGCGTTGCAACACGAATGGGTCCACGGTCTCGAGCACGCGCTCTTCGTCGTCGCCGCGATGCTGTTCTGGATGCCGGTCGTACAGGTCGGTTACGTACCGTGGCCGCTTTCGTACGCCGCGCGCACCCTCTACCTGTTCCTGGCCATCCCGCAGGGGGCGTTTTTGGGTCTCGTGATCTACTCGACGCGATACGTGCTCTATCCGCACTACGCGCTCGGAAGACCCCTGGCGCAAGCGTTGCTCGATCAGCAGAACGGCGGCGTAGTGATGTGGATGGGGGGCGGACTCGTGCTG
>JALYSX010000409.1 GCA_030854585.1 Vulcanimicrobiota bacterium | reverse complement strand
GGCCCTCGGCGGTCTTGAACGTGAACACGCCGCCGATGCCGAGTTTGAGCCCGAACTCGTCGACGTAGATCTTCGCCTGTGCGGCGTCGCCCGTGAAGCAGTGGATCACCCCGCGCATGCCCGGTACGAACTCCTCGCGCAGGATCGCGTGGAAGTCGTCGAACGCGTCGCGGTGGTGGAAGATCAGCGGGAGATCGCGCTCGCGGGCGAGCCGCATCTGCGCGCGGAGGACGCGCGCCTGCGCGTCGCGCGGGCTGTGATCGTAGTAGTAGTCGAGTCCGGTCTCGCCGATCGCGACCACGCTCGGGTCGACGAGCAACGGCACGAACGCCGCAGCGACGTCCTCCGGCGCGTCCTTCGCCTCATGAGGATGGATACCGACCGACGCGCGCAGGCCATACTCGCGCGCGCACGCGATCGCGCGTCCGCTGTCCGCGAGATCGCACCCGACGGTGAGCAACGTGTCGACGCCCGCAGCGCGCGCGCGTCCCAGCATCTCGGCGCGGTCCCCGTCGAAGGCCTTGTCGTGGACGTGGGCGTGGCTGTCGATCATGCGATCAGTTCGACGACCTTGTTGCGGCCCGAGCGTTTTACGGCGTAGAGCGCGCGATCGGCGCGCGCGAGCGCGCTCTCGAGCGACTCGCCGACCTCGAGCGTGACGACGCCGACCGAACAGGTGACGGGTGCGCCGTCGCCGTGGAAGAGACCGCAACCTTCGATGCCGGCGCGAAGTCGTTCCCCGACCGCGAGCGCCATCTCGCGCGTGGCGCGCGGCATCACGACCAGGAATTCTTCAGGATGCACACGTCCAAACGCGCGAGCGACGGATCGTGCGGCAGGCGCAGGGCGACCGCGAACGTCGCGACGGCGAACGTGAGCACGTTGAACGTGCGGATCACGCTACGCGGCCGCAGTTGAACGCTCACGCCGGGTCGAGTTCGATCCGCGGGAAGAGCGCGTCGCCGGGAAGGGTCCGCGTGCCGGGGGCGAGCGCGCCCCAGATCAGCGTCTGCTCCCAGTCCGCGTCGATCGCGCCGGTTGCGCCGAGTTGACGCCAGATCTCGCGTGCGCGTTCCGGCATGACCGGTGCGAGCATGACCGCAAGCCAGCGCAGACCCTCGCAGAGATCGTAGAGCAACGAGTCCAGCTCGGCGTGCTTCTCTTCTTTGAAGAGCGTCCAGGGCTTTCGGTCGTCGATCGCGCGGTTGAGCGCGCTCACGAGTTCCCAGACCGATTCGAGCGCGCCACGGAAATCGAGCGCGAAGATCTTCTCCGATACGGTTGGGGGCAATGCGGCGAAGCGCGCGGCGAAAACCGAATCGGGATCCCGTGCGGGAACGACGCCTTCACGATACTTCGCGAGCATCGCAAGTGAACGGCGCATCAGATTGCCGAGATCATTGCCGAGGTCGTTGTTGTGGCGTTGCGCGACCTTCTCTTCGCTGTACGAAAAATCGCTCCCAAATGGCGCCTCGCGGAGCAAGAAATACCGGAGCGAGTCCGCCCCGAACTTCTGCGCAAGCGCGATCGGATCGACCGCGTTGCCGAGCGACTTGCCGATCTTCTGACCGTCGAGCGTGATCCAACCGTGCGCGAAGACCTGCTGCGGAGCTTCCTCGCCGATCGCCCACAGGACGGCGGGCCAGATGATCGTATGGAAGCGCGCGATCTCTTTGCCGACCAGTTGGACGGTCGCCGGCCAGAACTTCTTGAAGAGCGCATCTTCGTCGGACCAGCCGAGCGCGGTGATATAGTTGAGGAGCGCATCGAACCAGACGTAGATCACGCCGCCGCCGTCCGGGATCGGGATGCCCCAGTCGAACTTGGTCCGCGAGATCGAGAAGTCGTCCAGGCCCTCTTCGAGCAACGCCATCATCTCGTTGTAGACCGCGCGGGGCCGCACGAAGTCGGGGTTCTCGCGATAGTAGGCGATCAGACGATCGCGATACTTGGAGAGACGGAAGAACCAATCGTCCTCGGAGAGCCATTCGACCGCGCGTCCGCAGGTCGGGCATTTGCCGTCGACGAGTTTGGATTCGAGCCAGAACGTCTCGTCCTGGACGCAGTACCAGCCTTCGTATTTACCGAGATAGACGTCGCCGCTCTCTTGCAAACGTGCGAAGATCTTCTGCACGACCCGTTCGTGGCGCAGTTCGGTTGTGCGGATGAAGTCGTCATACTCGACGTGGTAGAGCGCGAAGAGCGCCTTCCAACGTGGGACGAGTTCGTCGCACCATTCCTGCGGCGTCTTGCCGGCCGCACGAGCGGCATCGGCGACCTTCTGGCCGTGCTCGTCGGTGCCGGTCAGGAAGTGCGCGTCGCCACGCGTGCGAGCCGTCCGGGCGAGCACGTCCGCGACCACGGTGGTGTACGCGTGGCCGATGTGCGGATTGCCGCTGATGTAGTAGATCGGGGTGGTGACGTAAAAAGGACGATGGCTCATAGGGATGCCCCATCTTACCGCTTAGGGTTGGCGCTCTCCCTCTGTGCGTGCTTGCGTTCGACTGCACGCGCGTACAGGTCGCGGCGCTCGCCGAGGCCGCGTTCGGCGAGCGATCGGGCGATATCGGCGACCGGCGCGCCCTCTGCTAGGAGGCGATCGATGGCGACGTCGACGCCCGCCGGAGCGGTCGCTTGAGCTGGCTCCTGAGGCGCGACCGCAAAGGCGATCTCGCCGCGGGTCGGGTCGGGCAGCGCGGCCGCGACCTCGGCGGCGGTGCCGAGGAGTTGCTGCTCGTGAAGCTTCGTGTACTCGCGGACCAGGAAGACGCGGGCGGCCGGTGCGACCGCTTCGACGTCCCTCAGCGTCGCCGCGATCCGTTGCGGCGATTCGTACCAGAGCGTGGTCGCGCCGCTCCCGAACGCGGTTCGGAAGACGTCGCGGCGCGCGCCGCTCGCGCGCGGTGGGAAGCCCTCGAAGACGAACCGGCGCAGGTCGAAGCCCGAGAGCACCGCTACCCCGAGGGCTGCGCTCGCGCCGGGAAGCACGTCGATCGCGACGCCTTCGCGCCGCGCTGCCGCCACCAACTCGCTCCCGGGGTCCGAAATGCCGGGCATGCCCGCGTCGGTCGTGAGGACCACGTTCTGCGTGCGTGCGCGCTCCAATATCCCCGCGGTGACGCTCGCGGCGTTCTGCTCGCGATACGACCAGATCTCCTTACCCGGCAGTGCGAGTGCGTTCAACAGCCGCATCGCGACACGCGTATCCTCCGCGACGAGCAGGTCGCAATCGCGCAGCGCATCGAGACCCCGCAACGTCATGTCGCGCAAGTTCCCGAGCGGAGTTGCGACGAGGATCAGCGGCATCAGGTGCGCATGACCTGCCAGACCTGCTTGAGACTCGGCGCGCGACCGTAGAGCAGCATCCCGACGCGATAGAGCTTGCCCGCGAGCAAGGCGATCGCCCAAAGCGCGAGAGCATTTATCGCGACACACGTGACGATCTGCCAGATCGGCACGTCGCTCACCGCGATGCGCGCGAACATCACGAACGGCGCCAGGATCGGCACGAACGAGGTCGCGACCACCCACGGGGCGTTCGGCATGCCGAGGGCGGCCATCGCGATGAAGAGCGCGCCGACGACCGGAATCACCAGCGGCATCGAGATGCTGCCGATATCTTCGGTGCGATTGATCAGCGAGCCGAGACCTGCGAACATCGTGGAGAGCTGCAAGAAGCCGAGGATGAAGAGGACGAAGAACGAGATCGCTTCGAGCGGTGTCACCGCGCCCGCGAGAATCCCGCTCAAATCGAAACCATGCGAAGAAGACGTCCCGGCCGAACCAGCGCCGTTGCCGAGCAGAATGCCGACGCCGATCCAGATCACCATCTGGAGCAGGGCGAGCGTGGTGGCGACCGCGATCTTGCCGTAGAGCAATGGAACCGGCGAGATCGAAGAGATCAGCAGCTCCGCGATGCGACTGGTCTTCTCTTCGGCGACGGCACTCATCACGAGTTGACTGTTGACCAGGATCAGCATGTAGAGGAAGAACAGCATCGTGAACGCGACACCCTGGGCGGCGTCCGCCGCCTTCGCGTCGGCGAAGTGCGAGCCGACGGCCTTGATGTCGACCGGAACGTTCAGGAGCGATTTCACGCGCGCTTGGCTGAGATCCGTCGCGAGTTCGAAGTTGAGCGGCGCGAGAGCTTCCCCGATCGAAGCCCAGTCCTTACCCGGGTCTTGCGCGTAGACCGTGACCCGAAGCGTCTTGGATTCGGCGATCGCGACCCACGCATCCACGTCCCGCGATTTGAGCGTTGCGGCGGTCGGTGCGCCCGTCTCGGGGGTGACCGCAACGACGGTATAGGCTTTCGGGAGAACGGCCTTCGCGCGCGCCGTGAGCGTGGGATCGCCGGCCAGGACGATGCGCGTGTCGTGACCGTTGAAGGCACCCCCGAGCAGGGAGGGCATCTTCAGGAAGGCGATGATACCGACGATGCCGATGAGCAGCCCGATCTGAAACGGACGCGATTTCAAGCGGCGCATCAGTTCGGCAGAGTAGACGACGACGAACTCGTTCATGCTATGCCGCCTCGCCGATGGTCTTGATGTAGATATCGTGGAGCGACGGTTCGATCGCGTCGAAACGCACGATCGAGTCGGCATCGACCAGCGACTTGAGCACGTCCGAGTAGTCGGTCGAGACCGGAACCGCGTAGTCGACCGAATCGCGATCCGTCGCCACGAACGACGCGCCGGGCACCCGATCGAGCACCGCGCGCACCGCCGCGCTCCCCGGAGCGACGCGGAGCACGCGGGTCGCCCAGGAGGCCCGTAGGTCGGCGAGCGTCCCGGCGGCGCGGTTCTTGCCCTGCGTGATGATACAGAAGCGTTCGCAGAGCGCTTCGAGCTGCCACATCTGATGCGAAGAGAGCACGAGCGTGGTGCCGCTCGCCTTGAGATCGTTGAAGATCGCGAGCAGCATATCCGCGTTGACCGGATCGAGTCCCGAGAACGGTTCGTCGAGGATCAGGAACTCCGGACGATGGACGGCCGCGCACGCCACCTGGACCTTCTGCTGATTGCCCTTCGAGAGTTCGGAGCACGGGCGATCCGCATACTCTCCGATGCCCAGGCGCTCGATCCACTCGCCGGTGCGCTTCGAGATCTCCGGCTCGACCATTCCGTGCAGCCGGCCGAAGAACGAGATCTGTTCGCGTACCTTCATCTTGCCGTAGAGCCCGCGCTCTTCGGGCAGATACCCGAAGCGCCGACGCATCGTGCCGTCGACCTTTTTGCCGTTCCAGGTGATGGTGCCGCTATCGGGCGTGAGGATCCCGAGAATCATCCGCATGGTGGTGGTCTTGCCGGCGCCGTTCGGGCCCAGCAGACCGAACGTAATGCCGGTCGGGATCTCGAAGCTGACGTCGCCGACGGCTCGGACCGCTCCGAACTCTTTGCGCACGTGGTCGACAGTTAACATACTATCCTTTGGTTGGGAATGGTGCGGTGCGTTTCGCGCGAACGAGCGCGAGCATGGCGAGGCCGGCGACGATGAAGCCGACGTAGTACGAGAGATCGCCGAACTGCGGATACGCTTTCGCGAACGGACCCGTGTAGAGCAGTTGGTTCCAGAACGGGACGGATGCGGCCAGGCCGACGATCCATGCGATCAGTCCGGGGCGCCAGTCGGGTTGGTTCAGCACGTCCCCGAAGCGCGAGCCGCGCTGCCACCAATCGACCAGCAGAACGGCCGCCCAGGGCGAGGCCCAGTAGCCGAGGACGAGCAAGAAATTGCTGTACGCATCGGCCATCTGTTCGGGGTGACCGCCCCCGGTCGAGATCAAGGCTCCGGCGACGCCGACCGCGAGCGCGGCGATCCAGCGTTTCACGTTGACGTTGAATGCGACGAGCGCGGCGAGCGCACCGGAATAGAGGTTCATGCAGTTAGCCGTCAAGGTCCCTAGTACCACGGTCGCAAGCACGAGTTTCGCGACGACGCCGGAGCCGAGCAAGATCGAGATCGCATCGGTCGGGAGCTTCGTCGAGAAGTCGATCTGCGGCAACGCGCTCACGGTCGCGGCTCCGAGTATCTCGAGGACGATGCACGGTATCGCGCAACCGAGGAACGCGGACCATGCGACCGCGCGCGGATCGCTCGACTCGGGAAGGTAGCGCGAGTAGTCGGCGGCCGCCGGTATCCAGCCGGTGGCATACGAGAACGCGAGCGCCGTCGCCATGATGAAGCCGGCGAACGCGCCGCCGAGCGCGATCGGCGCGTGCGTGTTGAACGGCGCGGCGAAGTTCGCGTGTTGGAACGTGACGATCAGCAGCAAGGTGA
>JALYSX010000395.1 GCA_030854585.1 Vulcanimicrobiota bacterium | reverse complement strand
GGATGAGGGCGTCGGCCTTGATGCCGGCGGCGATGGCGCCGGCGGCTTCGTCGGCGTTGACGTTGTAGGCGGTTGAGAAGTCGGCGGCGACGCCGAGCGGCGCGATCACGGGGACGATGCCGGCGTCGAGCAGGCCGAGCACGGCGGCGGGTGCGACCGCGCGAACGGTTCCGACATAGCCGAGCTCCGCGGGGAGTTGGCGGTCGCAGGTGAGGAGACCGCCGTCTTGGCCGGAGATGCCGACGGCGGGAACGTCGATCGCGAGGAGGGCACGGACGAGACGTTTGTTGATGGTGCCGCAGAGGACGGCTTCGGTGACGGCCAGGGTGGTGGCGTCGGTGATGCGCAGGCCCTCGATCCGGTCCGTGACGATGCCCCTGGCGGCGAGCTCGACGTCGATTTGGGGGCCGCCGCCGTGGACGAGGGCGACTCGGACGCCGGCCTTCCGGAGGGTCGCGACCTCGGTGAAGAGGGCGGCTTCGGCCTCGGCGGACATGGCGTTGCCGCCGAACTTGACGAGGATCGTGCTGCCTGCGGCCCAGGGGGTTGCGGGTTTATGCATTGTATGCATAAATATACAGGCAATGGATACTCATTTGCAAGCGTCCTTCCAGACGCTCCCTTCGCTCGCTCCTCAGGGTGACATGGCATGGCTGTGATCCTGGCGCCGCCCATCGGCCTTCAGGGCCGCAACCTTCTTAAGCTCTCCGATCTTTCCGCTTCGGAGTTGGATGAGATCATCAAGCTGGGCATCTATCTGAAGACGCATTCGATCGGCGAGCGGTTGAAGATGTTGCCGGGCAAGACGCTGGCGATGTTGTTCGAGAAGCCTTCGCTGCGGACGCGCGTTTCGTTTGAAGTGGCGATGCATCACTTGGGTGGGGACGTGCTCTTCGCGCAGGGGAACGAGTTCATGGTCGGTTCGCGCGAGACCCCGGAGGATGCGGCTCGGGTGCTCTCGCGGTATTGCGATGCGATCGTGATCCGGACGCACGCGCACGAACCGCTCGAACGGTTCGCGGCGGCTTCGACGGTGCCGGTGATCAATGGACTCTCGGCCGCCGCGCATCCGTGTCAGGCGATCGCCGACGCACTCACCATGACCGAACGGTTCGGATCGCTCAAGGATCTGCGCGTCGCTTACGTCGGCGACGGTAAGAACAATGTCGCCGTCTCGCTGGCCGAAGCGGTGGTGCTCGGGGGCGGCACGATGCAGTTCGCCGCGCCGCCGACGCATCGGCCGAGCGAAGCGTTTCTCGCGCAGTTGCAGGCGCTCGGTGCCCCGCATGGCGGCGATGCGCGGGCGTTCGGCAACGCGGTCCGGGCGGTCCGGGGCGCGGACGTCGTGTATACCGACGTCTGGACCTCGATGGGCGAAGAAGCCCTCAAGGAACGGAACGCCGCGATGCTGCAACCGTTCCAGGTCAACGCCGAACTGATGGCCTACGCGGCGCCGCACGCGATCTTCATGCACTGTCTGCCCGCCCATCGCGGCGAAGAAGTGACCGAAGATGTGATGGAGAGCACGCAGAGCGCCATCTTCGACCAAGCCGAAAATCGGATGCACGCCCAGAAAGCACTGCTCGTCGCTCTGCTCACCGACCGCAAAGGAATGTTCGTATGAAAGAGCGCCGCCAACGCGCGATCCTCACCCTTGTCGCGACCCGACCCGTGCACACCCAGGAGCAGCTCGCATCGCTCCTCGAGCTGCAGGGCTTCGAAGCGACCCAGGCGACGGTCTCGCGTGACATCAAGGAGCTGGGGCTGGTCAAAGTGCCGCTCAAGAACGGTGGCGACGACGAAGGCTCGCTCTTCAAATACGTCGTGCCGAGCGCGACCGTCAACTACGTGAGCCGGTTGCATCGCGCGGTTGCGGAGCTGGTGACGTCGGCCGAAGGCAGCCTCAACTCGATCGTGTTGCGCACGCCGCCGGGGAGCGCGATGCTGGTCGCTTCGGCGATCGACGAAGCCGCCTGGCCCGAAATTTTGGGCTCGATCAGCGGCGACGACACGATCCTGGTGATCGTGCGTTCGCCCGAAGAGATGCCCGTCGTCAAACAACGCTTCCTCGACATGAAGGAGTCCCAATCGTGAGCCGCGTCGTCCTCGCCTATTCCGGAGGTTTGGATACTTCCGTTCTGCTGAAGAAGATGATCCTCGAAGGTCACGAGGTGATCGCGCTGACCGCCGACCTCGGGGAGAGCGACGGGGCCGCGGGCGAAGGCGCGAAGGCGGCACTCGAAGCGGTCAAAGCCAAAGCGCTCGCGCTCGGCGCATACGACGCGGTGATGATCGATGCGCGCGAGCGCTTGATCTCGGACTACGCGCTGCCGGCGTTGCGCGCGAATGCGAAGTATCAAGGCGTCTATCCGCTCTCGGCGGCGCTCTCGCGTCCGTTGATCGGGGCGTTGCTCGCCGAGACGGCCGAGAAGTATGGCGCGACGGTGGTCGCGCACGGTTGCACCGGCAAGGGCAACGATCAGGTCCGTATCGAGCTTGCAGTCAAGTCGATCGCGCCGCATCTCACCGTTCGCGCGCCGTTGCGCGAGGAGCCGCTTTCGCGCCCGGATGCGATCGCGTTCGCGCAAGTCCATGGCGTGCCGATCTCGCATACGGTCGGGAAGCTCTACTCGATCGATGCCAACCTGTGGGGACGTTCGATCGAAGCGGGCGTGCTCGAAGATCCGTGGAACGCGCCGCCCGAAGATGCGTACGCGTGGACGGCCTCGCCGGCCGCTCGTCCGATCCATCCCGAGGAGACCACGATCGGGTTCGACGCGGGCGTGCCATCGTTCGAGGGGTTGACCGGACCCGCGATGGTGGCCGCCCTGAACGCGCGCGCCGGCGCGCACGGTGTCGGCCGGATCGACATGGTCGAGGATCGCGTCGTCGGGTTGAAGTCGCGCGAAGTTTACGAATGTCCAGGTTCCGTGACGTTGCTCGCGGCGCATGCCGCGCTCGAGCGGTTGGTGCTGACGCGCGACGAACTGCGCTTCAAGGCGACCTGCGATCAGAAGTACGCGGAGTTGACCTACGATGGGCTCTGGACCTCGCCGCTGCGGGCAACGTTGGATGCGTTCAATGCCGCATCGGCGGCGCGCGTCACCGGGAAGGTGAAGCTGCGCCTGCATCAAGGGAGCGCAGTCGTGGTCGGAACGCAGTCGCCGTTCGCGTTGTATAACGAGGCACTCGCGACCTACGGGGACGGGGATGCGTTCGATCATCATGCGGCGGATGGGTTTATCAAGCTTCACGGTTTGCAGATCGGGGTTGCCGCACAAGTGATGAAGGGCGCGCTCGTAGACGCATGAGCAAAGCTTTGCAGTGGGGTGGGCGGTTTTCGGAGGCGCCGGATCCGGAGTTGATCGCGTTCGGGTCCTCGCTGGATGAGGATATGGTGCTGGCGCCGTTCGACCTGCGATGTTCGAAGGCGCACGTCGCGGCGTTGCTCGGTGGCGGGATCCTCGACGCTTCTCGGGCGCACGAGTTGAACGGCGCGCTCGATACGGTTGCGGACGAGATCGGCTCCGGTGCGTTCGCCGCGTTTGCGCGGACCGGGGCGTTCGAAGACGTGCACGGTGCGATCGACGCGCGCGTCCGCGAACTGACGCCGGCCGGCGAATCGCTGCATGCCGGGCGGAGCCGCAACGATCAGGTCGCGACCACGCTCCTGCTCTACGCGCGCGACCGGGCGGCGAAGGGGCGGGCGCTCTGCGTCGCGATCGCGAGCCGGGCGGTCGCGCGGGCGCGGGAAGAACTTGCGGCCGGCACGGTGCTCGCGGGTATCACGCATTGGCAGCCGGCGCAACCGATCTTGCTCGCGTTCTGGCTCGGGGCGCTGGCCGAGATGTTCGCGCGCGGCGCGCGGCGCTTTGCGCGAGCGGAAGAAGACGCAGGCCGGTTCTGCCCGCTCGGGTCGGGCGCGCTCTCCGGGTCGTCGTTGAAGCTGGACCGCGAGGCGGCGGCGCTAGCGCTCGGCTTTGCGGAGCCGTCGCGGAACGCGATGGATGCGGTCGGCACGCGCGACGTGGCCCTCGATCTCGCGCATGCGTACGTGCGCGCGGTGGTCGACGCGTCGCGGGCGAGCGAGGAGTTCGTGATCTGGTGTACGCCCGCATTCGGGTATGCGCGTTTGGGGGACTCGGCTTCGACCGGGTCATCGCTGATGCCGCAGAAACGCAACCCGGATCCGTTCGAATTGATCCGCTCGCAGGCGGGCGCCCTCGGGGGAACGTATGCAGGCGCCGTCGGGACGATCGCCGGGATCGCGCTCTCGTATCATCGGGATATCCAGACGACCAAGGCACTCGCGATCGGGATCGTGGAGAAGGGCATCGTGACGCTGCGCGCGTTCGAGCGCGCGTTCGATGCACTTTCATTCGACCGAGAGCGGATGGGTGCGCGCGCCGCAGACGGCTACACGGTCGCAACCGACCTGGCCGACGCGTTGATCGCGGGTGGAGAGTCGGCGCGCGACGCGCATGCGACCATCGGACGCGCGGTCGCCGAAGCGGAAGCGAACGGGACGCCGCTGCACCCGACCTTCGGTGCAGATGCATCGGTGAAGGCGAAGAAGACGATCGGTTCGACCTCACCGGATGCGGTCGCGGCGGCATTGACCGGATTGGAGCGGGAACTGCTGTTGTTCGGAGATACGGCGTGACGCGGGTGCACGTATGGGGGGCGTCGGGGTACGGCGCGGCGGAAGCGATCCGGCTGCTCGCCGGACATCCGCACGTCGAACTCGGCGCGCTCGAGAGCGCGAGCCACGCGGGTCAACCGCTGGCGGCACACTTTCCGTTGCTCCGGTCGAATCCGCGCTCGTTCGATGCGCGCGGTGCGGTTGCGGCGGCGCTGGAGCCGGGCGACTTCGTAGTGATGGGCGGCGCGCATGGGAGTGCGGTCGAGCAGGCGCCGGCATTCGTGGCTGCGGGTGCGCGCGTGATCGAGCTGTCGGCGGACTTTCGGGCGGATGCGCGGGCGGTGTATGGCTTGCCCGAGCGCTACTACGAGGAGATCGCGAGGGCGGACTTGGTGGCGAATCCGGGATGTTATCCGACGGCTTCGCTGCTTGCACTGCTGCCGCTGAGCGTCGGTCCCTCGACTCAGGTCGCTTCGCTCCCGACGCTCGGTATGACACTGAAGGAAGGACTGTGTGACGCGAAGCTCGTGCAGATCGTCATCGATGCGAAGAGTGGGATTACGGGAGCGGGGCGTAATCCGAGCACGGCGGCGCTCTATGCCGAAGTTGCGGGAGATATTCGCGCGTACGGACTTGGTGGACATCGCCACGAGTCCGAGATCGTGCGCGAACTCGGTGCGGGCGCATGTTCGGCGCCACTGGTCTTTACGCCGCATGTGGTTCCGCTCGCGCGTGGGATGCTGGCCGATTGTTACGCGATCTTCGATGGACCGCAGGATGCTTCGGCGGTCCGCGCCGCCTACGGGTCCGCGTATGCGGGGAATCCGTTCGTGCGCGTGCTGGCGGACGGCGTCGCGCCGAGCGTGGCGGCGGTGGTCGGTACGAATGACGCGGAGATCGCCGTCAGCGTGCACGGGAACGTCGTTCGCGCGATCTGCGCGATCGATAACCTCGGTAAGGGTGCGGCGGGGCAGGCCGTTCAGAACCTCAACATCATGCTGGGTCTCTCCCAGGAGTGTGGACTGCGTGAGCGCGTCGTCGTCAACCAATAGCAAGCGGATGCTCGAACTGCGGGGCGGTCTGGGTGCGGTGCCGGGGGTTCGCCTGGCGGGAGTCCACGCCGGCATCAAGGCGCGCAAGCGGGATCTCGCGCTGGTCGCGTTCGATGCGCCGCAGGTCTGCGCGTCGGTCATCACGACCAACGAAATCAAAGCGGCGCCACTGCTGGTGACGGGCCAACATCTGGCCGCGCGCGGGGATGCGATGCGGGCCTTCGTCTGCAACTCCGGCTGCGCGAACGCCTGTACCGGCGAGCGCGGCGAACGCGACGCCCACGCGACCGCGCGCCAAGCGGCGGCGCTGTTGGAGATCGACGCAAATCAGGTGGTGGTCGCTTCGACCGGCGTGATCGGCGTGCTGATGCCGATGGATCGGGTCCAGCGTGGGTTGGAGCGCTGCGAAGGTCAGCTCGAGTACGGACACAAGTCGGCGCATGACGCGGCCGAGGCGATCATGACGACCGACCGCACGCCCAAGCTCGCCGCATACTCGTTCTACGACGGCCCGACCAAGTACGTGGTCGGCGGTATCGCCAAAGGTTCCGGTATGATCGCTCCCAACATGGCGACCATGCTCGCGTTCGTGGCGACGGACGCGCCGATGTCGCGCGCCGCATTGCAGACCTGCTTGAGCGCATCCTGCGACGAGTCGTTCAACATGATCTCGGTCGACGGCGACATGTCGACGAACGACGCGTGCTACGCGTTCGCGCCGGCGGGGAAGAGTGATGCGCCCGAGGGCTTCGCAGCGGCATTGCGGCGCGTCTGCTTGGATCTGGCACAGGCGATGGTCGCGGACGGCGAAGGCGCGACCAAGACGCTGACCATGCACGTCACCGGTGCGGCGACCGTCGAGCAGGCACGCGCAGCTGCGCGCGCAGTCATCAACTCCAATCTCGTCAAGACCGCCGTCTACGGAGAAGACCCGAACTGGGGGCGCGTGATCGCCGCCGCCGGAAGCGTCGGAGCGGGGCTCGATCCCGAGAGCTGGTCGCTCTACATCAACGATCAGCTCTGGGTCGATGTGGGCGCGATCGAAGTGCTCTCCGAAGCCGAAGGTCACGCGGAGATGGAGCACTCGTCGATCGTCCTGCGTCTAGACCTCGGGATCGGCGAGGCGAGCGCGACCGGCTGGGGCTGCGATCTCTCGAAAGACTACGTCCGCATTAACGCGAGCTACCGCACGTGAGCGGGGGCCATCTGCTGCAGAACTATCGGCGCGCGGACGTGACGCTGGTGAGCGGTTCGGGGTGTACGGTTACGGATAGCGATGGGAACGAGTATCTCGATTGTATTGCGGGAATTGCGTGTTGTGCGCTTGGGCATGCTCACCCGGCGATCGCGGCGGCGGTTGCCGAACAGGCGACGAAACTGGTGCATGCGAGCAACCTGTTCGGGCACGAACCAGCCGGAGCGCTCGCCGATGAGTTAGCGCGTCGGACGGAGATGGACCGCGTGTTCTTCTGCAACTCCGGGACCGAGGCGAACGAAGCCGCGATCAAGCTCGCGCGGAAATATCAGTGGCGGGCCGGTCATCCGGAGAAGATCACCATCCTCGCCTGCAACGGGGCGTTTCACGGGCGCACGTTCGGCGCGCTCGCCGCTACTGCGAACGATGCGTACAAAGAAGGCTTCGGACCGATGCCGGCCGGCTTTCGGTTCACACCGTTCAATGATATCGAGGCGCTACGCGAGGCGCTCGACGAGAGCGTGGCGGCCTTCATCGTGGAACCGATCCAAGGCGAGAGCGGCGTCAATGTCGCCGACCCGGCGTTTCTGCTGGCGGCGCGACAGCTTTGCGACGAGCGCGGCGCGCTGTTGATCTTCGATGAGATCCAGTGCGGTACCGGGCGACTCGGCACGTTCTGCGCCTACGAACGCTTCGGGGTCAAACCG
>JALYSX010000368.1 GCA_030854585.1 Vulcanimicrobiota bacterium | reverse complement strand
GATCCGACCGACGATCTGGACCTACTGGCACTACAGCCACTGGATGCCGAACGGCATGACGCCGCCGCCCGCGATGGCGAGCGTTTGGAATCAGTGCCGTCACGGGCGCGCGTATTTCTACGCATGACATCGTGGGTTTCTCGCCTACTTCGAGCGGATGTTGCAGCAGATGTCGGGCGATCCGTCGCTCGCATTGCCGTACTGGGACTACTACCCTCACCCCGACATTCCGGGAATCTTCGCCGCATCGACGCTCGCCGATGGATCGCCGAACCCGCTCTACTGGGCCGACCGTCAGAACGATCTCGTGACCGGGCTGGTGTACGCGGCGTTCGATCCGTCGGTGGCGGCGTTCGCCGATGCGACGCGCGACGGCGATACCTACGAATCGATCGTCGAAGAGAATCCGCATGGCGAAGTCCACGATGCGATCGGTGGCGACATGGGTGCGGTTCCGACGGCGGCGGCCGACCCGGTCTTCTGGGTGCATCACTGCAACGTCGATCGACTCTGGAGCGCCTGGCTCGCGGCCGGAGCTGGACGACGCATGCCTTCACGGGGCGATCCTTACTACGATGCTCGGTTTTCGTACGACGTTGCCGGCACGTGGAGTGCGACCGTCGCGCAAGCGAACGATGCGTCGTCGTTCGGATACGGTTGGAGCGATCTGGCTCTACCCGTCCCGCCGCCCGGTACTTTGCCGCCCGAGCCGTTGGTGCGCGTCCGTCACGCACTGGGCGCCCGAGCGGCGTGACCTTGGACGCAAGCGGCGCGACCGTTCATCTTCCGCTGGCGATGCCCGCGAGCGGAGCCGCGCCGGTCGACCTGGTACTGACGGACGTGCGCCTCGGACCGGCCGGATCCAACGACGGCTTTTCGTTCGCGGTCTACGTCAATCTCCCGCCGACGTCCACTCCGCCGAGTCGCGAAATCGCTTACTACGTCGACACCTTCGGGTCGTTCGAGATCTCGATCGAGCAGGTGATGGGCATGACGCCCGTCACGCTGACGTTCAGTCTTCAGAAACCGCTGGGGCTCCAAGGCGGGACGTTCGGTGCGCTCGACCTATCGTTCGTGGCGAACGGCCGTCCGGCATCGGGAACGCTGGTGACGATCGGGAGCGCGACCGTCCGGAACTAGCGATTCCCGGCCGCGCGTCAACGGAGCTTCTTGACCTGGTCCGGCGTGATCGTCGGTCCGTGATTTCCCCACGACGTGCGCTCGTGATCGATCACGGCGGCGAGCTGCTCGTCGGTGAGGTTGCTAAAGGGCGGCATCTGGGCAGCGTATGCGGTCGTACCGATCTTCTTGCCCGAGAGTCCGTGCAGTACGATGCGCACGTGCGTCTCAGCATCGGCGCCGTTCACGACGGGATCGCCTGCAAGCGGCGGGAACGTGCCGGGCACGCCGGCGCCGTCTTGGCCATGGCAGGCCTGGCAAGACGATGCGTAGACCTGCGCGCCGGTGGTTGCGTAGTCGAAGCCGGCCACCGTCTTCGTGCCGGCGAGGACCGGAGCTTGGCTCACCGCGCCGGGTTGCCCGGCCCGCACGAGTGCAGGATCGGTCGCGTACGTCGGGGTCTGCAAGAATGCCGCCGGTGTGGCGAGATATTCGATCCCATACCAGCCCGCCCAGCCGACCACGAGCGCGAAGAAGACCCAGGTCCAGACCGGAACCGGCCCGGACGATTCCGCCCGTACGACGTCGAACGGTTCGTCCGAACCGAAGGCGTTGATGTCGAGTGCGAGCGACCCGCGCACGTGCGCGCCCGCTCGCAGGCCGGTGACCGTGATGCCGGGCCCGTTCGCGACGGTGAACGGGATTGTGCGAACGCCGATGTTGCCGATCGAATCGATCGCCGATATCTTGAGCACGTGATCGCCGTCGGGGATCGTCGAGGTATCGATCTCGACATGGGCGGGAGGCTTGTAGGTGCAGAGCGGCTCGCTCGCATCGTCGAGATAGACGCTGATCGAGACCGGCGCTTCGGGGCCGACGCTCATGCCGTGCATCAGCGGTCGCTCCGCAGGATCGCGTTCTTCGGATGATGCGGATCGTGTTCGCCGGGGCGGATCATCCAGAAGATGGAGATCGCGATCGTCCATACGGTCACGATCGCGCCGCCGATCGCGATCGTCCAGCCGATCGGATCGTGCGAGGCTGCGGCCATCTGCATACCGTTCACGGCGTGGCTGCCTTTCCGAGCGGGACCTGCTTGAGTTCGGAGAGATACCGGACCAGGTCTCGAGCGCTTTGCGTCGCTACGACGACGCCGCCGTGCGGTGCGAAGTCGGGGGGAAGCGTGACCGTGATGTCGCCGGGATCGGCTTTCGTTTTGACTTCGAAGAGCCACGGATACTGCGGCATGATCGATTCGTGGACGACCGCGCGCGGGTCGTAGAGATGGATGTACTGCCAGGCCGCACTCGATTGCCGGTTGCCGATATTGGTGAGATCCGGGCCGTTGCGATGATCGCCCAGCAGTTCGGGCGTATCGTACGCATAATCGCCGGCGACGGACGCGCGTCCGAAGACGGCGTCCTGCTTGAGCGGACGCACGTTCTGGGTGTGGCAGTATTCGCAGCCCTCGCTCACGTAGACCGCGCGACCGCGCTGGGCCGCTTCGGAGTACGGAAGTTTTCCGGGGGTCGGCGGCGTGTTCGAGAGCACGATGCCGGGAATCGTCCCCATGGCGATCGCGAGCGTTCCGTAGATCAGCGCGATCGCGGCGATCAGCGCCCAGACGTTGTTCATGCCGCGGTTCACGGAGTCACCGCCTTTCGCACGGTCGTCTCGTAGTTGCCGCCTTCACGCGAACCCCCGAGCGTCATCAGCCAGACGTTATATGCGAATACGATGTGTCCGAGGAACATCAGCGTGCCGGCGACCGCGCGGCCCGCCCAATACGGCGCCGCCGCATCGACCGACGCGATGAACGGATCGCCTTGCGCCCAGGTCATCCCTTGCAACGTACCGGCGACCGAGAGCGAGAGGACATAGAAGGTCACGCCGATGGTCGCGAACCAGAAGTGAAGCCCGGTGAAGAGCGCGTTCGGCTGTCTGCCGGTCGCGCGCGGGAGGAGCGCGTAGATGACGCCCCATGCGATGAACGTTACGAACCCGTACATGGTCGCGTGCGAATGCCCGATCGTGTAGTTGGTGAAATGCCAGATCGTCTGAAGGCTTCGGAAGGCTTCGACCGTCCCTTGCGTCGATCCGAGGAAGTAGTACGCGACGCCGACGACGATGAACGGCAGACTATAGGAGCGCCGGATCGTCTCCCAGTGCCCACGCATCGTCAGGAAGAAGTTGGCGGAGCCGGACCAGACCGGTACCAGCATACCGACGCTGAAGACGATCGCGAGCGTCTGGAACCACCACGGAAGCGGCGAGAACTCGAAATGATGTGCGCCGATGATCGGATAGAAGATCAGGTTGGTCCAGAAGCCGAGCACGCCGAGCGCGTACGAATAGATCGGCCGGTTGAGTGTCTTCGGCAGCGCGTAATAGGTGACGCCGAGCGCGAGCAGCGTGAACCACATGCCGACCGCATTGTGCATGAAGAAGCCTTGGACGGCAACCTGGCCGAGGCCGACCTGATACCATGGGACGACCGCGACCAAGCTCAGGATCAAGGTACAGATGAACGCGCCGATAGTATACCAGTTGGAGATATAGATCTCGCGGTCGGCGCGCGCGGCGACGGTGCGCACGATCGTCGTTCCGGCGAGTGCCACGGCTAACAGGAAGATCAGCTTGATCGGCAACAGCCACTCGCGATATTCCTGATCGCCGTCGTTGAAGCCGAGATCCAACGCGACCGTGCCTGCCACCGCCGCGACGTTGAAGCAGAGCAACGAGAGCCAGGCGAGCCGCTTGCCGACGATCGCGACGCCGGAGGTGCGTGCGGCGACGTAGATCGCGGTCCCGACCAGCGCGATCGATGCCCAGCCATAGAACGTGTCGTTGGTGTGGATCGCGCGCAAACGTCCGAACGAGAGGAACGGACTGGTGGCCAGATCCGGATACGGGAACTTGAAGCTGAGGAGCAGACCGATCGCGGTGGCGAGAAGCAGCCAGAACGTCGCCGTGAGGGTGAAGGCCGAGAAGATCGCGGCATCCTCGGGCTCGGCGGCGTCGCGAGTCAGTCGAGCTTCAACGCTCATGCAGTATCCTTTCGGCGGTATGTGGCATCGATCACCTCGGGTCCGATGTGAAGGCTACTGGGTCGTCTGGAACGAGCCCATCGCACCGAGATCGGCATCCCCGAAGGAGTGCGTCACGAAGGGGTAGTGCCCTGCTTGGCGCGACGTGAACTCGCCGACCGCGCCGTCGCCCGGCGCGATCGCGACCGTCTGGAGGCCGCGCAACACGTTTGCCGGATTCCCACCGACGTAGACGGTGTCCATGATCGTTCCGATCACGTGGAACGCCGAGAAATGGCTCGGGCCGGCGTTGACGACGAAGACCCGGACCGGATTACCGACGGAGATCGGGAGCGGCTTCTTGACGTACTGCATCGCGTAGCCGTTGAACTCGACGAGATCCGGCCTCGACGCACGTGCCTTCGCATAGTCACCGCGATAGTAGCCGGCCTGGCCGGGCACCGGTTGCGTGTAGAACTCGCTCTGCAGCAGGACGTACGAGAGCATGTTCCCGTCCGGCCAGCCGGATTGAGGATCCACGATCACCGCGCCATACATGCGTTGCTGATATGCATCAGGACCGGCGGCGTTCCGCAGTGGTAGAGGAACGCACCCGGATACTTGGCGACCCACGAGAAATGGATCGACATCCCCGGCGCGATCGATTGATACGCGACGTTCGGCGGAGCGAGGGCGGAGTGGAAATCGATCGAGTGCGCCATGCCCGACTTGTTGGTGAGGGTCACGTCGATGGTCTGACCGACGCGCGCGTGGATGACCGGTCCCGGCACGCTCCCGTTGAAGGTCCAGGTCTGATACTTCACCCCGGGTGCGATCTCGATCATTCGGTCCAGGAGCACGAGTTTGACGGCGACCGTGTCGCCAGCCGTAACGTTCGGGAGGACCGCCGGATCTTGTGCGGCGGGCGCTCCCGCCTTCGCGTCGCTCGCGATCGAAGCTTCGACGCTCGGCAGACGATCGCCGGGAGTATGACTACAACCGCTAGCGGCGAGCGCCACGACGGCGAAGGCGAGACCGGGGCGTATGACGTCCGCGAATTTCATAGGCGTATCGTACTAAATGCGGCCGCCCTATGCGCATAGACGGCATTGATCGCGGTCGTGAGGAAGGCGAGGAATCCGGCCACGGCGGCGGCTTCGAGAACGAGTGGCGCGTTGGCGCAGAGCGCGTATGCTCCCACCAGCGTGGCGAACTGGTACAAACCAAGCGTCGCCCAACTGACCGGGGCGCAGAGCACGTCTCCGGGACGCGTCTCGTCATCTTCGCCACGTAGCGTTGTCAGCAGAACGCGGACGCCGATGTGGTGTATGTGGGCGAGAATGGCGCTCCCGATCCAACCGATCAGCGCGACGAAGATCCCGGCAGACGCGAACGTCGCGCCGAACGCCGATAGGAGTAGGAGGGTCGCCGCGACGATCGCCCAGATCGCGGCGGCACCCATCCACGCTTGCGGCGGTCTATGGGGCACGGTCGCGCGACCGAGGACGTCGAGGATGTCGGCCGCATAGGCGATCGTTCCGGCCAGGATCAGCGCGGAACCGATCGTGAGGACGATCGGAAGGCGCGTCGCCGCGCCGGTCGCCGCGATCGCCGTGCCCGCCAGAACGAGGCTCGAGCTTGCGATGTGCAACGCGAGCGAGCGAGAACGCGCACCCGCGATCGGTCCGAGCGTGCGCCCCGAGACGCCGAAGACGAGGAGGGTCAGCCAGCCGCCGATACCGAGCAGCGCGTGCGCCTGCGGCGTGCCGACGAGGAACGCCGGCGCGAGCCGTCCGCCGAGTGCATACGCGAAGCTCACGCCCAGGATCGCGGTCAGGAGCAGAGCGCAGAACGTGATCGCGAATGCGCGCGCGATCGCGCGACGAGCGCGTTCGCCGCGCATGGCGATGGCGAGCGGTTGGGCCATCGCCAAAGTGTAGACGAGGAGCGTAGCGAGGATGGCCGTGCCGGCGATCTGCAAGAGCGGGATCGAGCCGAGCCAGAAACCGAGCGAGAGGGCGAGCGCCGCGATGCCGAAGACGAGCGTGCACGTGCGTGCGGTCGCCTGCCACGGTCCCTCCCACTCGACATCCAGAAACGTCGGAAGCGCGAAGAAGATCACCGCAAGCGCGATCGTGCCGATCCATCCGAGCGCGACGAGATGGACCCAGGCGAGCGGAAGCAGCGACGCGTCGGGTAGACCGGCGCGCGCGATTGCGAACAGCACGATCCACGAGAGACCGAACGAACCGAGACCGCTGACGAGCGGCAACCGCGGGATCCACCCCTTCACGTAGAGGGTTCGCGAAAATAGGCGGCGTTGATCTCGACGAACGGCTCCCACTTCGGTGGAACGTCCGCCTCGGCGAAGATCGCCTCGACCGGACAGGCGGAGACGCAGGCGCCGCAGTCGATGCAGACGGCCGGATCGATGTAGAGCATCTCGTCGGCGTCGGTGCCCTTGATGCAATCGACCGGGCAGACGTCGACGCACGAACGATCCTTGGTCCCGATGCACGGTTCGGTGATGACGTAGGGCATACGTCGAGCGTAGCAAGGATCGGCGTCCGAGAAAATGACCCCGGACGTTGTTCCGCTAGCCTAGCGCGCTCTTCCGGAGCAACAGTGAGTTGCCGACGACGAACAGTCTTGAGATCGCCATCGCGGCGGCGGCATAGACGGGTTGGACGATACCGAAAGCCGCAAGCGGGACGAGCACGACGTTGTAGTCGAACGCCCAGAGGAGGTTCTGCGCGATCGCGCGCGTGGTCGCGCGCGAGAGCCGGACGTCGCTTGCCAATGCCAACGGATCGTTCGAGAAGATCGCCGCTTGCGCGGTCTCCATGCGCGACGCACAAGACGTCGTTCATCTGTAAGAGCTGTGCGGGATAGTCGGCGGCCGAGAAGCCGTCGGGCCGCTTCCAATCTGGGAGCGTCGCCGACCGCGTCCTGCGGGTCGAGGTCGAGGAATCCGACCCGCGCCCGTGTCGGCGTTGACGCCTTGACCTGCCTGTAGGTCGCGTTCATCGCTTTTCGAACGCATCGACCTTGGCCAGCGCCCGCTTCCCCAGGCGCCCGCACCTGCGACCTTGGTTGGAAGGGGCAGGCGTGGCCTCGCCGAACCAGGTTCGCCGCCCCTTTTGCGCCGACGTAGCTCAGTTGGTAGAGCAGCTGATTCGTAAAGAGCAGTTCCCGAATCGCGCAATTGTCAAGAAAGCCCTATAACGACAGGCTTTTTTCTTATCTCGCGGCAGTTGCTTTGGAGCCTCGTCGGGGATTTAGTCGGGGATTTGGCTCCTCCGAGCGCGCCTCGAAGAGGGCCGCCACAGCGCCTGCGGCTTCCTGTTGCGTGGTGGGAAGAAGGTGCCCATAATGGCGTAGCGTGGTCGTTACGGATTCGTGGCCGAGGCGGTGCTGCAGCGCAACGAGATTGACGCCTTGCGCGATGCAATGCGAGGCGTGAGAGTGGCGTAGATCGTGGAATCGCAGGCCGGTCGGGAGACCCGCCGCCTTCACAATCGGCTTGAATTCACGTTTTGTAAAATTTGTCGCGCTTATCGGGCGGCCAACGGTGTTTTGAAAAACGAGATGTTCAGAGCCGACGGATAGGCCTTCTTTCTGCATCCGCGCCTGGTGCGCGCGCAGCGCGCCGAGCACCGCCGCCGGCAGATCCACCCGCCTCACCGCGGCGCGCGTCTTTGTTGGCTCACGCTCTCGACTGACTTGATCAAGCCGGCGCGTCACCACGACGTGATCCGCCTGGACGTCATGCCACCGAAGCCCAAGTAATTCACCTTCGCGCATCCCCGATCCGACGGCCAGAATATACAACGCCTCGAGCCGGCTCCCGCTACAAGCCTTCAGAAGCCGACGCTGCTGCTCCTCGTTAAGAAATACGACCTCGTCCGGGTCATGTTTGACCGCGACTTTGTTGTGGCCGGAGGTGGAAATCGGCATCCGCTCGAGCACGCCATCGTCGACGGCCGCGCGCAATATCATTGCCAGCGTGCGTAACGATTGCTTTCGAACGGACGTACCGTCCTTTCGACCCGCCTTGTGCGCGAGCGCTGTCTTTGGGGACGACACGAACTTGTTGACGTCGTCTTTCGAAATCTGCTTTATAAAATACTGACCGAAAAACGGCAGCAAATGATTCTTGAGGTTTCCCGCGTACGCGCGGAACGTCGCGGGCCGAACGGCAGCCTTGCGTTGGTCCAACCACTTTTGCGCGTAGGCCTCAAACGTAAGCCCGCGCCGCTGCGTAATTTTTTCGATGGCGCCTTTGGCGGCCAATTCGATGCGCATTTTGTCGAGCGCATTGTCGGCCTCTTTGCGGGTTTTCCGGCGTGCGCTGCGTCGATGCTCGCGACCATTCTCATCGGTGTACTGCAGTTCGGCGACGAAGAATCCCGTAGGCTTCGTGTGCTTCGCGCCTTCGGCATAGACCGTGCCACGGCCGTTGTGCGCGCGACCGCTGCCGTTTTTCAAACGAGCCCCCAACGCTCCCTAATTGAGAAGTTCGGGTCTGTACTCAAAACCCGCCAGCGCTCCGCAGGCGCGGCGCTACCAAACCGAAATTCATAGATAGCCTCTTCTAGATCCGCGGTTTGCGCGGGCCACTCGCCGCGCGTTAGAACCCCAAATATGGTGCAAGACCAGAGAGCAGCGTGCTCAGCGGGCGGACGGGTCGCCACGTAGATGCCGAGAATTAAGACGCATTCGCGGCGATAGCCGGCGGACCACAGAGCCTCGAATTCGTTGGTCTCGATTCCCCGGAGGCGGATTTTCGGGCTGCGCAACGCTACGCCGATTCGGAGAGCGGTAGCGAACATCGGACGGCGGCGGCCATAACGGTAGGCGCGGATTCGGTCGCGCCCAATGCCGGAGGCTTCCGCGATCGTCCCGATCGTTAATCCTCCGACCGTCGGGCCCATGAGATAGGCGCTGAACGACGACGTCGGAGCGTACAGCGGATAGATTGGCACTCCAGGGGCTACCGGTGAACCCATCTCCGCATCATACCATGGGGCCCATGTCGAG
>JALYSX010000381.1 GCA_030854585.1 Vulcanimicrobiota bacterium | reverse complement strand
CCGTTTGCGGTACCGGAACAAGAGGCGCCACCGGGCGCATGGGCTTGGGAGCCGCCGGAAGCCGGCGAGGAGCCGCAACCATAGCGACGACTAGGCGGAGTGAAAGACCTTCGCCACGAGTTTGATCGCAAGACCCGCACCGCGTAACGCCGCCATCGCTTGCGGCAGTCGCAACATGCGGAAACTGACGTCGAGCGAGCGTTGCGCGCGTTGCATGCGAGCGAGCAAGGGTTCGAGGCGCGTGGGAATGCGCGCGAGCTCCGCGCTACGCTCGCTCAGCTGCTCGACATCCAACAGGAGTTGCGCGCGAGAGAGCGTCTCGGTCCGCGCGAGCAGGCCGCGAAGGGGGCGGATGACGACGATCGGCGCGACCAGCGCGAGCAACGCGCCGAGTCCGACCAGAATCCAGAGCAAGATCCAGGCGACATGTGCAAGGATCATCGGCCGACTACGCTGCCGATTCCGACCCGGACGATTTCTTCGGTTCCGGAGCCGGGGCTTTCGATTCCGAAGCCGCGGCTTTCGGTTCTGCAGAACCGCTCTCGCTCTTCGGTCGCGAATCGTTGATGTAGAAGCCGGAGCCCTTGAACACGATCGGCGCCGGATTGAAGACGCGCTTGAGTTCGCCGCCGCATTTCGCGCAGACGGCATCGAGCGTATCGTCGAATCCGTGTCGGATCTCGACGACGTGTTGGCACGTGGCGCACTGGTAATCGTAGAGCGGCATATCGGCTAGAGTATACGGCGGCTAGCAGTCAGGGTCAATGACTGCTAGGGCATCACAACTCGGATAGGCAGGCGTCCGGCTCGCGGTGATACTCCGCCATTCCCCGGAATAGGACCAGGGAGTGGTCGAGAGCGGCGCTCAGTTTCCGGCCGTTGCGAACCTGGTCGATCCAGGCCCCGACGCGACCGTGATAGGCCGGATAGGTGACCTTGACGTGGACCTTCGCCCGGCTGGTCTTACGCTCGATCCGGAAGTCGATCCGGCGGCGGATCGAGTAGGCACCGACCAGGGAAAGGTGATAGTTGCCGATCAGGGCGTCGACCTCGTAGAGTTGCTCTTCTTCGCCCGGAATCGAGGATCGCAGGATGACCTCACTCCCGACGGCGAGGGGACGCTTTGGGTCGACCAAGCGCGCGCTGCGAAGAAACGAGAGCCATACCGGCCACTTTTCGACTTCGGCTAGGAGCGAGAATGCATCCTCGGCACTCGTCTCGATATCGAGACTCCCGGAGAGTGACCGCAGACCGCGTACCGGGAGGGCGTCGGACATTACAGCCATTCGTCGGGCTTCGACGCCCTATAGGTAGTGCCTCCCGGCCCAAGCAGGCGCTAGACCTTGGGGAGCGCTACCTCGCCTGCTGCTACGGCAGTCGCGAATGCGACGAGCGTCTTGACACCGACCGGCAGAGCCTCTTCGTCAATCCGGAACTCCGAGGAGTGGGCCGGAAAGGTGGACTCGGCCTTCTCGCTACGGATGCCCAAACGTACGTGCACACCCGGAACGCGCTCGGCGAAATAGGCGAAGTCCTCGGCGCCCATCGTCGGCGGCGGACTGTGCACGTCCAGCCCGCTGTTCGCGCGCATGTAGTCGCGGAAATTGCTTGCGAGCGTTTCGTCGTTGACGACCGGCGGGTAGCCGTAGAGCACCTCGAGCTTGGCGCTCACGCCATACGCGGAAGCAACCCCCTCGAGGATGCGGCGCGCGCGCTTCTCGAGTCCGTTCCGGATCTCCGGATCGTGCGCGCGAAACGTGCCGGTCATATTCACCTCGTCGGCGATCACGTTGTTACGATAACCGCCCTGGATCGTGCCGATCGTGACGATCACGGACTTCAGCGGGTCGGTCTCGCGCGCGGCAATGTTCTGCAGCGCGAGGATCATCGCGGCCGTCGCGGGGATCGTGTCCGCCGCCGTGTGCGGGTATGCGCCGTGGCCGCCGCGGCCGCGCACGGTGATGCGGAACTCGTCGGCCGATGCGTTGACCGGTCCCGGGGTGATCCCGATCTGGCCAGGTTCGAGCCGCGAATCGACGTGCAGCATCGCGACTGCTTCGACTTTCGGATCGTCGAGTGCGCCCTCGGCGATCATCGGTTCTGCCCCGCCCGGGCCTTCTTCAGCCGGCTGGAAAAGCAGCACCACGGTCCCCTGAAGATCGGCGCGCATCGAGGCGAGGGCGGCTGCCGCGCCCATCAACATCGCGGTATGCGCGTCGTGCCCGCAGGCGTGCATCTTGCCCGGAACTTCGGAAGCGAACGGGAGTCCGGTCTTCTCTGTCAGCGGAAGGCCGTCCATATCGGCGCGGAGCGCGACAACGCGGCCGGGTTTGACGCCGCGGATCACGCCGATGACGCCGGTCGCCGCTACCCGACGATGCTCGATGCCCAGGCGATCGAGTTCGCGCTCGACCAACTCCGCGGTCCGCACTTCTTCCATACCGAGTTCGGGATGACGGTGGATGTCGCGGCGAAGCTCGGTGACGCGCGCGATCAGTTCGGCTGAAGGCTCGAGGATCATAGCGGTCGAGGTGCGGCGCGCTCCGGTGCGAAACCTCTCGCATAGGATGCTCTCACCCGATCTCGCGCTCGCGCTGTTGATCAATCGAACCGGCCAGGCGTACACCGCCTCGGCACCGGCCTATATCTCCTATACAGAGCGCACCCACATCAAGCTGAGCATCGGACGCACGCAGGACATCAACCGAAGCGTCTTCGTCCGCAACGCCGATGACTTCGCGGTCATGAAGGATCTGCCGGACGGCGGCGAGCGGACCGGGCAGGCCTTCCCGATCATCCCATACTTCGATCCGCTCGGCGCGTTCAATTTCGGCTACTTCGTGAACTTGAAGCTGGTGACGATCAACCTCGAGCGCAAGCAGCCGTTCTACATGCCGATGCCGACGCCGTCGGGCACGGATATCGTGTTCCCGTACTTCTCGGAGTATACGCCGACCTATGCGCCCGACTCGACCGAGAGTGCGCCGCATCTGCTCATCTCGCCGACGCCGCGCTACGGTTCCGGGTTCTATCCGGCGGATATCGTAGTCGACGCGCGATCGCAGTTGCCGTCGCACATCGAGATGCGCGATACGGGCTCCGACATGACGATCGTCCTCGACTTCAAGATGCTGGAAGGCCATTGGACGGTCGTTCACGGCACGTTCAAAGCGACGCAGAAGGTCTTCATGTTGGGCAGCTTCACGGCCAACGCCGAGATCGACTACGAGAACATCACCTTTCCGGCCGTCGCAACCGATCCGCGCCTCGTCGGCACGCCGACACCGGCCCCTGACCTTTCCTACGCGCTCTCCCCGAACGTCGTGATCTCGTTCGCCATCCAGACGACGAACGTGTCCAGGGCCGTGGTGGCAACGCCGTGCAAGAGCACTTCGTCGACGATTTCGCCAGCCGCACCGAAGGGCGCGACGTAGCCGCCCTGTAGCCAGAGCTCCGATCCTTGATCGCGCTACGGCGAAATGCTCATCGTGCCGTTGAAACGAGGAAAGGCCTTCGCGCCGGACGCCGCTGCAATCGCGATCTCGCACGCGTAACGTTGCGGCTGCTCGATCGATTCGATCGCAACGGGGACCGCTAGCATGTCCAGGCCGAGCGACAGCGTGGCGTGCTGGTAGGGCGACGTATGGGTCGCAACCGCGTTGAGGATCTGCAGCATCGCCGCCAGCGCGATCGGACCTGGTACATCGAGGTGGCGCGAGAGTTCCACGGTGGTGCTCATATGGCAAGTACTCTACCCTCCTATCGATTGATTGCCCGATTTCAGGGCAAACTCTTGATATGACCAGAATCTGCGTACAGGCGACGGTCGAGCACCCTCCCACGACCACCGAGCGGTTGCTTCAAGCCTACATGAACGATCGCCGTCGCAGCGACGGTTCGATCGCCCTTCTGTTAAGGATCCGGTTTCGCGAAGGGGGAAGCGACGATCTCTCGCTCGCGCACGATGTGATCGTACACTTCAGCAAGGATCGGCACGTCGACAATCACAGCTTCATCGTCAATTGGTCGCCATCCGGTGAAGGCCCGTACCCGGGCTTTCCCGGAATGATGAACGTCCTCGCGGAGCCGGACGTACGCCACTCGCGCATCGAACTCGACGGCGCATATGCCGCACCCGGCGGAATCGTCGGGCGCGCCTTCGACGCAACCATCGGCAGCGCCATCGCCCGGTCGTCGCTGACCGACTTCGTCGAACGCGTCGCAGCCGACCTCAAACCCGTCGCATCGTCCACCACGCGCCAGTAGCGCGACGAAAGCAATCATGACGAGTATCAGCCAGCGCCACTTCATCAAATGCCCGTACGGCCTTGCGAAGTCGTTTCTCGAGACCGAACTTGCGGCTGCGGACGGCGGTCACCTCGAATGGCGCCTGCACGTCGCGCCGGCGTCGTCGCACGGGGTCGATCTTTCCAAAGACGTCGACGTGGTTGTGACGCGAGCGGTCGATCCGATGCACTTCGATCAACCCTGGAAAGTCAGATGGACACCACACGGCGGCGGTCCATATCCGAGCTTCACCGGCGATCTCACGGTGCGCGCCGACGAGGACTGGGACGTGGCGGCGCTCGAGCTGTCCGGTTCCTACGAGCCACCGCTCGGCATCGTCGGCAAGGCTTTCGACGCGCTCCTCGGATCGCGATTGGCGGTCACCACCGCCGAAGCGCTCCTCACCGAAATCGGCGATCGCCTGATCCGCCGCTACAC
>JALYSX010000350.1 GCA_030854585.1 Vulcanimicrobiota bacterium | reverse complement strand
GGATGCCCTCGACGTCAACGCCCTCGGGCTCCTTGGGCTGGCTGATCGGTTCGTTGTAAATGGTCAGGTAGTAGAAGACGTCGTCGCCGACCCCGTCCGCGCCGCCCTCGCCGTACATGACGCGCAGGCCGTCCTTGACGATGTGGGCGATCTCGAACGAGAACGCCGGGTCATAGGCGCGGATGGCCGGGTTGGCCGAGGCCAGCAGCAGGGAGTGGCCGTCGGCGTGCTGGAGTCCCTCGCCGGTCAGCGTGGTCCGCCCGGCCGTGGCGCCGAGGACGAAGCCCCGCCCGAGCTGGTCGGCGAACTGCCAGAACTGGTCGCCGGTGCGCTGCAGGCCGAACATCGAATAGAAGATGTAGAAGGGAATCATCGGTTCGCCGTGGGTGGCGTAAGACGTTCCGGCCGCAATCAGCGACGCGGTGGAACCGGCCTCGCTGATGCCCTCGTGCAGGATCTGGCCGGTCTTGGACTCCTTGTACGACAGGAGCATGTCGCGGTCGACCGCCTCGTACTCCTGCCCGTGCGGCGAGTAGATCTTGGCCGTGGGGAAGATCGCGTCCAGGCCGAACGTCCGGGCCTCGTCGGGGATGATCGGCACGAACCGCTGGCCGATCTCCTTGTCCTTCATCAGATCCTTGAACAGCCGGACCGTCGCCATCGTGGTGGCGACCTGCTGCTTGCCCGAGCCCTTGCGGAAGTACTCGTAGACGTTGTCCGCCGGCTGGGCGAGCGGCTTGGCCCGGACGACCCGTGTGGGCACTGCGCCGCCGAGCGCCGCACGGCGTTCTCTCATGTAGGAGATCTCGTCGGATTTCTCGCCCGGGTGGTGGTACGGCGGCAGGTCGGCGGCGAGTGCCGCGTCGGAGATCGGCAGGTGCAGGCGGTCGCGGAAGGCCGCGAGGTCGGCGTGCGTCAGCTTCTTCATCTGGTGCGTCGCGTTGCGGCCCTCGAAGGACTCCAGCGTCCACCCCTTGACCGTCTTCGCCAGGATCACCGTGGGCTGCCCGGTGTGGGCGCGCGCCGCTTCAAACGCCGCGTACACCTTGCGGTAGTCGTGCCCGCCACGGGAGAGCTTGCGCAAGTCGTCGTCGGACATGTCCTCGACCATTCGGCGCAGCCGCGGGTCGCCGCCGAAGAAGTGCTCGCGGATGTAGGCGCCGCTCTCGACGGTGTAGGTCTGGAACTGCCCGTCGGGCGTCGCGTTCATCTGATTGACCAGCACGCCGTCGCCGTCGCGGGCGAGCAGCGGGTCCCAGTCGCGTCCCCAGACCACCTTGATGACGTTCCAACCCGCGCCGCGGAAGTACGCCTCGAGCTCTTGGATGATCTTGCCGTTGCCGCGGACCGGGCCGTCGAGGCGCTGGAGGTTGCAGTTGACGACGAAGGTGAGGTTGTCCAGTTCCTCGCGCGCGGCCAGACCGATCGCACCGAGCGACTCGACCTCGTCCATCTCGCCGTCGCCGAGGAACGCCCAGACGTGGGAGTTGGACGTGTCGTTGAGCCCACGCGCGTGCAGGTAGCGGTTGAACCGCGCCTGGTAGATCGCGCTGATCGGACCGAGGCCCATCGAGACGGTCGGGAACTCCCAGAAGTTCGGCATCAGCCGTGGGTGCGGGTAGGAGGAGAGCCCGTTCGGCGCCTTCGAGCGCTCCTGGCGGAAGCCGTCGAGGTGCTGCTCGCCGAGTCGGCCCTCGAGGAAGGCGCGCGCGTAGATGCCCGGGGCTGCGTGGCCCTGGAAGTAGATCTGGTCGCCGGTGCCCCCGGCGAGGTCCTTGCCGCGGAAGAAGTGGTTGAAGCCGACCTCGTAGAGCGACGCGGCGCTCGCATAGGTGGCGATGTGCCCGCCGACGCCGACGGTCATGTTCGCGCGCGACACCATGATCGCGGCATTCCAGCGGATGTAGGCGCGGATGCGACGTTCGATGTCCTCGTCGCCCGGGAACCAGGGCTCGCGCTCCGGCGGGATCGAGTTGAGGTAGTCGGTGCTGCGCAGGCCGGGAACCCCGACCTGCCGCTCACGTGCGCGTTCGAGGAGCTTGAGCATCAGGAACCGGGCGCGTTGGCGGCCATCGGAATCGATGGCCGCATCCAGCGACTCCAACCACTCCCGCGTTTCGTCACGGTCGATGTCGGGAAGTTGATTGGGTAAGCCATCAGTGATGATGCTGAAGCGATCGCGGGTCACGCGTTCTCCTCGTAGGTCGCGGGCGCGGATTCTGCACAGGCCGTCCCAACCAGTGAACACCTTCGTGAGCCGATAGGGTCGGAGCACGAGTTACCAGTCGGTAGAGCACAGCTCGACCGACAGGAAGAGGGAGGTCAGTCGCAGTGAGCCAGTCCCCTCCGTCTGCGACGGGGAACGCCGAACGTCTCGGCCTGAAGCCCGACATGATCGTGATGGAGTGGGGTTACGACAGCGACGTCGACGAAGAGGTTCGTCATGACATCGCCGAGCACACCGGCGAGGAGTTGCTCGACAAGGAC
>JALYSX010000348.1 GCA_030854585.1 Vulcanimicrobiota bacterium | reverse complement strand
GTCGACGGTACGCAGGCATAGGAACGGTTGAACGTTCCGGTCTCGATCGGATGCGTGTACTTGGCGATGTAGTCTCGAGGCGAGGGCGTCGGCGGCGCTTGGACGTCGTCGCGCAGAGCCCCGATCGTCGTAAAGACATTCTCGGCATCGTCGAGGTTACCGAAGTAGATCGACTCGGCACCGGCATCTGCGGAGACGATCGCGTGGGCGTCGTCGTTCCTCAAGGTGTACGTCGCGGTTCCGTCGCAGAGATCGTTCGACTTCGAAGCGTATGCTTCGTCCGGATGTTTGAAGTATCGGCCAGCACTGCAGTTCAGAATGGCGCCTGGAGCGAGCGGAAGATGGTGCGCGGTATCTCTCCCGGCGCCGATCTGTGAGAAGACTTGAGGGTGCGGCGATGTGCCGAGAAACATGTCGGCACCAGTGCGCGGAAGCACGACGAAGTGCGGAAGTGTGACGAAGCGGTGGCCAAGGTCGAGCCTCGTAGTTCCGATCGAGCGGACCTCGGCGCTTTGATTGATCACATCCAAGACGCCGGAACGGCCGTCGGCCGAAACGAGGAGGGCGCTATCGAGGATTCCGCCGTTTGCCGGCGCGACCATCGACCGCGCGACGTCAGCATCGGCTACCACGCGTCCGCCGCCTGCTCGGAAACGCTCGAGATTTCGCTCGGCGGCATCGACATAGCGGTAGGGTAGTCCGAGCGGTGGGACGATCAGCACGTGCACCCGCTTGAGTGCCGCGGCGCTAGCGTAGCGAAGATCGATGAACGAGCAGGTGAGCGAGAGCGTGCGGCAACGTTGCTGGAGCACGATGGTCTGCGCGGCGATCCGATAGATGCGGGCGTTGGTCATCCAAACCGAGTCGTACGCGCTCGGCATCCACGCGATCGCTGCGTCGACTTTAGGATGGAGCGTGCCGAGATAGTCGCGGTAGGTACGAAAGAACGTATAGGCTTGTCGGGTCGGCGCGAAACGGGTGCTATGCAACTGGCCTACGTCGAAAGCGGCATCCCATCGATAGAGTCGATTCGACCATGGGGCTTCCCAACCAGCCGGCGTGAGCGTGTCCTGCGGCGGGAAATCGACGATACCTTTGGCGCCGAGCTGGAACATCTCGTGCAACGCGAGCGCGGTGTTTCCGGGATCGGCGGGGCGCGGCGCGACTTCATCGGCGTTCTGCAACCAGCCGGCCTGGAACTCGCTTACCATCACGGGCTTTCCCGGCTGCGTCTGAAGCAGTGCGGTGGAGAAGGCGAGTTGCGCCAGGTCGTGGTCGCCTATCGAATATGCATCGCTCTGATACCAGTTTCCCCACGCCCAGACCGGCGCAGAGGCGGTCACCTTCATCTGGTACGTGTTGATGAAGAGCGGGACGCGCTCGCCGACGACGGAGCGGACGATTCGAGCGAGCTTTGCCATATAGGCGTGCCAGTGCGGTGCGGGCCAGGTGTCATTGTCGATGTACGCGCCTTGGTCGTCGTCGAGTGCGATCGCCACGATGTCGCTCGACCAGGGCTCGACGGTATGCAGCACCCTGCGAAGCCAGCGTGATGCGTAGCGAAGGTGGGTCGAGTTGTGCAACCACTCCTCGGCAGCTGCATCCGCGTGCGCGTTCTGTAAGGTCGCGGTGGGGGGATAGCGACCCTCGAGGACGTCGTGGAGGGGCATCGCGTACTCAGGCCGTTGCAGTAACCAGGCCGGATACCCGCCGTTGCGCCATTCGTTACGAATGACGGGGCCGGGACGCAGGATCACATGCATGCGCCGGTCGTGAGCGGCTTGGAGCAGACCGCGCAGGTCGCGAGACGGGTTGGTCTTTCCGTTGAAGTCGAAGACGTCGTCGGAGAGCTCGTGCCAATTCCACGGGACGTAGACGTCGATCGTATCGAAGCCGGCGGCTGAATAGTTCGCGAGCGCCTGCCTCCAGTCCGTCGACGGCATCCGCTCGTAGAAAAACGCCGCGCCGCTGACGAATGTCGGCTTTCCGTCGATCGAGAAGGCCGGGTAGCCATCGAGCGCGACGATCTTGCTGGTGTTCCAGGTCTTCCACGAATCGGCTGCGCTTGCGTGAGCGGGCAGGAAGAGCGCCAGCAGGGCGACCGCGGCGAACGGCCACCAACGCTTGTGGCTCGCGGTGATGAAGAAGACGATCGCGCCGATCGCGAGCCAGCCGATGCCGAGCACGATCGCGGTCGTGCCGGTATAGATGAACGCGAGCAGCCATCCACCGAGCGCGATGATGACCGGGAGCGGGAAAAGCGGCATCCGAAACGGCGCGCGTTCCTTGCGCGTTCGTAGGAGCACGACCGCGACGATCTGGAGCACCGCCTGCACGAGCACGATGCCGGCGGTCAGAAACGCGATCACCTGGTCGAGCGTGAAGGCGCATGCGAGAATCGAAAGGCCACCGATCACCAGCAACGCGACGTACGGAAAGTCCTTGGTCGGATGCAGGCGCGCGAAGATCGCCGGGAACTCGCCGTCTCGCGCCGCCGCGAACGGAATCCGCGAGAACCCGAGCAGGTTGCCGTAGACCGATGCGAACGCCGTCACCAACACGAGCACCGTCACCACGATTGCGGGCCAGTAGCCCCAGGCCTTTGCGACCAAGGTCGAAGCGACGAACTGCGCATCTGCTGGCGGGGCGGCCCCTTTGATACCGACAAGTGACTGCCAGGGCACGACGCCGAGCACGCCGATCTGCAGGCAGATGTAGAGCAACGTGACGATCGCGATCGAGATCACGATCGCGAGCGGAATCGTACGGTTCGGCTCGCGGACTTCGTCGCCGAGCAACGCTGCGTCCGCATAGCCGACGTAGTCGTAGAGCGTCACGAAGAGCGCGCCGCCGAAGCCAGCTAGGAATCCCCAGTCGAACCGCACCGGACCGGAGAGCGCGAACGCCTGATGCAGGTCGACGTGCGGAGCCGCGGCCACGATCACGAGTACCAGCGTTGCGACCGCGCAGACCGCGAATGCCATGCCGAGCTGCGCGACCCGGCCGGTACGGCGATAGAGCAACGCGATCGTCAGCAGACCGATACCCGCTTCCAGCCCATGTTGAAGCCACCACGACGAGCCGATCTGCGGGAACAGATACGTCGCATAGCCGGCAAAGCCGATGTACCCACTCGCGAGCAGGCACGGCGCGTAGAGCAAGAACTGCCAGTTGAACAGGAAAGCGAAGAAACGGCCCCACTTCTGCGGCCCGAAGATCTCGCGCAAGAAGACGTACGTGCCGCCCGATCCCGGATAGCGCGAGCCGAGTTCGGCCCAGACCAGCCCGTCGCAGAGCGCGACCAGCGCACCCGCGATCCAACCGATCAGTGCGAGCGGTCCGTTCATCGCGGAGAGCACCAGCGGAATGGTGATGAGCGGACCGATGCCGACCATCGTGATGATGTTGACGGCGACGGCGCCGCGCAGGCCGATAGCGCGTTGCATGGAAGGCCTCTTTCATGCCCCCGTTGGTCTCACCCTACGCGCGCCTGCTCGGGCTGCGCGGCGATGTGCGCATCGACTTCATCGAGAGCGTCGCTCTTGCCAAAAATCCGCTCGGGGATCCGTGCTCGCGTCCGGTCGTCGCGTATCTGCCGCCCGGCTACGACGACGGCGGCTCCAAACGCTATCCGGTCATCTACGTCCTCCACGGCTACACTGGGAGTGCCGCCGGTCTGATCGGCGCGCGCCCGTGGGAGACCAATGTCGCGCAGTGGGCCGATCGTCTGATCGTCGACGGGACCATGAAGTCGGCGATCGTGGTGATGGTCGACGGATTCTCGCGCTTGGGCGGTTCGCAGTTCGTGGATTCGGTCCAGAACGGCGCGTACGGCACATACGTCACCCGCGATGTGGTCGCGCACGTCGACGCCTCCTACCGCACGATCGCGAACGAAGGCGGGCGTGCGGTGGCCGGCAAGTCCTCGGGCGGCTTCGGATCCATGCACCTGACGATGCGCTTCCCCGGCGTCTTCTGCGCGTTCGCGTCGCATAGCGGCGACAGCTACTTCCGGTACGCATCGCCGCCGTCGTTCCCGGCCGCTTCCCGAACGCTCGAGGCGCACGGCTACGACATCCGAGCATTTGTCGAGGCGTTCGAGAACAAGCACAAGCGCGATCAATCCGAGTATCAGACGATGGAGATGCTCGGGTATGCCGCCGCCTATTCGCCCGGCAGCGCCGCGCCCTTCGATATCGATCTCCCGTGGGATCGCGAGAGCGGAGCGCTTGACGAGGCCGTCTTCGCACGCTGGCTGGCCTACGATCCGGTGGAAGAAGCTCCGCGCCGGGCGGCGGAACTTGGCCGACTCCGCTTGCGTTACCTGGACTGCGGTCGCCGCGACGAATACGGCCTCGATATCGGGGCTCGCGAGATGGCCCGCGTGATCAAGGCCCTGGGCCTCGGCATCAGGCACGAGGAGTTCGACGACGATCACCGCAACGTCGGGTACCGCTACGCCGTCTCGTTGCCCGCCCTCTCGGAAATCTTGGAGAACGAATGAAGTCCCTGTTTGCCTCGCTCATCATCCTCGCGCTGGTCGGCGCCGCCCCCGAGACGCCGGCTCCCGCGCCGACGGCGACGCCGGTGGGCTACGTCAACCCGCATACATACGACGATCCGGCGATGCACTTCGAGGCGCCCGCGGACTATATCTTCGGCGGAAAGCAAGAGGTCGATTCGACCAAGATCGACGGCCCGACCGTCGTCGCGATCTGGGGCAAGTTCCCGGGCCAGGCCAATCAGCGCGTCCTCAAGATCACGATCGAGCCGTACGAGGGCAAAGATGTGACCGGGTACGAAGTCTCGACCGAGAACGGGTTGCGCGGCAAGATCGACGGCGTCTTCATCGGCAGCAAGGCGCCGATGACGCTCACGAACGGCATGCCTGCGTACTTCATGTCGATCACCGCGGGCAGCGGATTCAATGCGATGAAGATCTACCAGGTGATCTGGTTCGACGGCCTACGCGGCGTCGCGCTCTCGCTCTCCGGCCGGCTCGGCGAACTCACCGAGGCCGAAGCGCGAGCGACGCTCAAGAACGCTAGCGCCGTCCGCTACCCTAGAGGCCGCCTGTAGTCTCTAGCGTTTCGCGAGGACGGTCGCTTCGATCGCTGCTTTGAGGTCGGCGATCAGATCGTCGGCGTCTTCGATGCCGACCGAGAGACGGAGCAATCCGTCGGTGATCCCACGACGCTCGCGCTCTTCCTTCGGGATCGAGCCGTGCGTCATGCGCGCCGGATGGCAGATCAGCGATTCGACGCCGCCGAGCGACTCCGCCAGACTGAAGTACTGCATCCGATGCGCGAAATCGAGCGCGCGCTCTTGCGGGCCGGTCAGCACGAACGAGACCATTCCGCCGAAGCCGCTCATCTGACGCTTGGCCAGTTCGTGTTGCGGATGTGACCCGAGGCCCGGATAGTAGACCCTTTCGACCTCGTCGTTGCCTTCGAGGAACGCCGCGACTTTGCGGGCGTTGTATTCGTGTTCGCGCATCCGAATCGCGAGCGTCTTCGCGCCGCGCATGGTGAGCCACGCATCGTGCGGGCTTGGCACGCCTCCGACCGCGTTCTGATGGAACTTGAGCGTTTCGTGGATCTGCGGATCGCTGGTGATCGCGATGCCGCCGACCGCGTCGCTGTGGCCGCCGATGTACTTGGTCGTGGAGTGGACCACGATGTCGGCGCCGAGTGCGAGCGGTTGCTGGAAGTACGGCGAGGCGAACGTGTTGTCGACGGCGACCAGTTGGCCCGGGCCGCGGATCGCGCAGATGGCGGCGATGTCGACCAGCTTGAGCAGCGGATTGGTCGGCGTCTCGAGCCAGAAGAGCTTGGTGT
>JALYSX010000307.1 GCA_030854585.1 Vulcanimicrobiota bacterium | reverse complement strand
CAGCAGCGCGTTGAACCAGCCGAACTGGTAGACCGGCTGGCCGGGAAAGAACAGCTCGGCGAACGCGATCAGCGCGATCGCGACGCAACCGGCGAGAAGTCCCGTCACGGGGCGGCTACCAACGGCGCGATCGCCGCTTGCATCTGCGCGTAGGTGAGAATCCCGTCGTAGCCTTGCTTCACGTTGCCGGCTCGATCGATCACGATCGTCGTCGGCAGTCCGAGGGCCGCGTAGACGCGCCCGTATTGTTGCGCATCATCGACCAGGACCGGATACGAAATTCCGAGTGAATTTGCGAACGCGCGCGCCCGGTCGAGCGATTCGCCCTGATCGACGCCGACCACCACCACGCCACGCTTCGCATAGGTGCGATAGAGGCGGTCGAGGTCCGGCATCTCGGCCCGGCACGGCGGGCACCACGACGCCCACAAGTTGAGCACGACGATCTTCCCGCGATAGTCCCCAAGCGCCGCCGGATGCCCCGCGTCGTTCACGACCACAAAACTCGGCGCCGGTTTGCCGGCGAGCGCCGCCGGTCCGTTCGCGCCCGATCCGCTCGGCAGATACGCATAGACGACCACCGCGACTACGGCAGCGGCGATCAACACGGAGAGCCATATCCAACGCCCGTTCATCGGCTTAGCATAGGGGTCGCCTACCAATCGCCCATCCTATCTTCGTCAACTTCCCCTTCGAAGGCGACGGTGCCGGGCGCGAGCACCGCTGCTGCGATGGGGACGCCGCTGTAGTGGAGGGGCCGGCCGGATGCGGCCGCATCGCCGTCCTCGAAGAGGACCACGATCCGCTCGAGCACGTCGGGGCTGCACCGGACGAGGCCCGGCTCGGCATTGTAGAGCTGGCGAAACCCGAGGAAGGCGGCCGCGAACTCGTCGGCGGAGAACCCGCGACCCAAGCGCACTTCGCGCCGTACCCGTTCCAGGTGAGCCTCCTTCGACGACCGAATCCGCGTCGGCGTGCCGGCCGTAATTCTTGATGGGCGAGCCCTCGCCGCCGACCTTCGCATCGAACTGCTCGCGCGCACTATTGCGCTGCGCGAGTCCGGGATTCATCCTCGCCTGGCGATCGTCTTCGTCGGCCGGGACGAGTCCTCGGTCGCCTACGTCCGCAACCTGGTCCGCACGGGCTCCCAATCCGGCGTCGCCGTCGACGTCGTCGAACTCCCCGCCGACGCGCCCGCCCAGGTCGTCCGCGCCGCGCTCGAAGCGCTCGGCAACGATCGACTCGTCCACGGCGTGCTGCTCCAGCAACCGCTTCCCGCACACCTCGCGATCCGCGAGATCGCGCACGCGATTCCGCTCGAAAAGGACGTCGACGGCGCGCACCCGATCAACCAGGGCCATCTCGCCTTCGGCGACGGAACGGAGTTCGTACCGGCGACGCCCGCCGCCGTGATGTTGCTCCTCGAGCGGAGTCCGCACTGGCCGTTGCGAGGAAAGACCGCCGCGATGATCGGGCGCTCGATCGTGGTCGGCGCGCCGGTCGCGATGCTCTTGCTCGCGCAGGACGCGACCGTGACCGTCCTCCACAAAGAATCGCCCGGCTTGCAGCCGCACGTGAAGATGGCCGACGTCGTAATCGTCGCGACCGGCGTGCCGGGTCTGATCGGCGGCGCGGACATCAAAGCCGGGGCGACCGTGATCGACGTCGGTACCACCGTCATAGACGGCGAGCTCATGGGCGACGTCGAGTACGAAAGCGCGCTCGCGGTCGCGGGAGCGATCACGCCCGTCCCGGGTGGCGTGGGTCCGGTCACCAACATCGCGCTCCTGCGCAACGTCGTGAAAGCCGCGCAGACGCAAGCCGCGCTCGCTAGTTCGAGCTGAAGAACTTCCCGAAATATTTCTCCTGATCGATGCGATACGAGAGATCCTCGCCGCGTTCTTCGCGTACGGCCCAGTGCCGTTCGCGTTGTTCGACCAGCTTGCGCATCTGGGGTAGGGCACGTTCTAGAAACGATCGCTCCATCGCCAGCCGCTCTTTGGTATCGTCCTCTTCAAGGAGTCGCTGTTTGATGCGCTCGCCGACCTGGAGCGCGTCGCCGACCACGTACGAGAACTCCTGCGCGTCGTTCGAACCGTCCGGAAGCACGTCGCGACCGGAGAAGTGCACGAGCAACTCGAGATACTCGGCGAAGAGCGTACGCAACGTCGCGGCCAGGCCCGCGCACTCCGCGTCCTCGACGAAATCTTCTTCGATCATCTCGACCTCGGCGGTCAGATAAGGCTCGCGCGCGAGCACTTCCCGGATCCGGAACCGCTCGCGCCCGATGGTCGAAACGTAGTACCGTCCGAACGGCAGGGACGTGACCTCGACGATCTCGGCGACCGCGCCGATCTCGTGCGGCGTGACCTCCGGGTCGCTGGCCTCCGACCCTTCGGCGATCAGCGCGACCCCGAAGCCTTCGCCCGATTCCAGACACTCCGAGATCATCTGTTTATAGCGCGGCTCGAAGACGTGAAGGTTCAGCACCGCTCCCGGAAAGAGCACCGCATTGAGCGGAAATAGGCGCAGGCGCATGGTCATCGGGACGCGATGGCTTCGGCAGGGCGCCCCGCTTGGCCCGCCAACACTAGGCGGGCATGGACGACCTGGAACGCTATCTCGAAGACGCGCATGCCGACCCCCACCCACTGCTGCTAGAACTCGAACAGCACGGGCGCAAGGACGGCATCCCGATCGTATCCCGCGAGACCGGACGCCTGCTCTCGACACTGGTCCACGCCATGCAGGCCAACCGGATCCTCGAGATCGGCACGGCCTACGGCTACTCGACCCTCTGGATGGCGCTCGCACAGCCGCCCGTCGGAACCATCTGGACGATCGATCCGGACGTCGAACGCACCGACGTCGCGCTCGACTACTTCCGGCGCGCCGGTGAAGACGACAACATCACGATCATGAACTCGCCCGCCCTCGAGATCATGCCGAACCTCGAAGTACGCAACCTCGACATCGTCTACATCGACGCCGTCAAGGCTGAATACCGCGAGTATCTCGATCTCGCGATCCCGATGCTCAAGCGCTCAGGACTCGTGATCGTCGACGATCTGCTCAGCGATCTTGCAGCGATGCGCGAGTTCAACGAATATTTCCTCAACCATCCGGATCTCGACGCGACCATCCTGCCGCTCGGAAACGGCACCGGCATCGGCGCGCGGGTTCGATGAGCGCTGCCGACGCCGCCGCCTTTCGGCGCGCGATGCGGCACTACCCGACCGGAGTGACGGTCGTGACCTCTCTCCACGAAGGCGAACGCCGCGGCATGACCGCGACCGCCTTCGCAAGCGTCTCGGCCGAACCGCCCCTGGTGCTGGTATGCGTCAATCGCGAAGCGCGTAGCTATCTCTACATCGCCGCGACCGGCTTCTTCTGCGTCAATCTGCTTTCGAGCACGCAACAGGCGCTCGCTCTCCGCTTCTCCGGAGGCATGCGCGACGCGCAGTTCACGGGTCTTGCCCACACCTCGGGCGCGACCGGCGCCCCGATCCTCGACGACGCGCTCGCCTACTTCGATTGCCGAGTTGAGTCCGAGACGCATGCTGGATCGCACTCGGTCTTCATCGGGCGCGTCGTCGATTGTGAAGGTCGTGCCGGCGCGCCGCTCGGCTACTTCGACGGTGCCTTCAGCGACTTCGGCGTACGCGCGGAGTGATCGTCGAGACGTTCCCGGTCGGACCGCTGCAGTGCAATTGCACGATTCTGGCGGACGGAACATCGAAGGACGCGATCGTGATCGACGGGGGCGACGGCGTCGACGCGGTGCTCGAGCATCTGAACGCGCGCGGGCTGCGCGCGACGCTGCTCGTCCACACGCATGCGCATATCGATCACATCTTCGACGTCGGCCGACTACGCGACGAGACGAACGGACGCGCGTTGCTGCATCCCGGCGATCTGCCGCTCTACCGCGAACTTCCGCTCCAGGCGCAGATGTTCGGCCTGTGGCCGAACGCACGCGTCGTCGATCTCGACGGCGACCTGCGCGACGGCGACGTGCTGGCCGCGGGCACGCTCCGCGCCGAGGTTCTGCACACGCCGGGACACACGCCTGGGAGCGTCTGCTTTGCGGCGTCTGCAGGCGACGAGACGGTGCTGATCACCGGCGATACGCTTTTCGCCGGCTCGATCGGGCGCTGGGACATCGGCGGCACGTCGATGGAGGACATCGTCTCATCCATCCACCGCAAGCTGATGGACTTCCCGGAAGCGACTCACGTCATTCCGGGCCACGGCTCGACCACCACGATCGGCCACGAGCGAACGCACAATCCCTATCTTGCGGGATAGCCTTCCCCGTCAGCTCTTCGCTTGATGCAGTAGCACCGAGTTCCCGTCGGGGTCTTTGACTCCAGAGATGAAACAGATCGGCGTTTCGTGCGGCTCGTTCGTCTCAAAGCCTTTCGCCGAGAGTTCTTTACGAGTCGCTTCCATATCTTCGACCTCGAGTGCGAGCGATTGGCCCGTCCCGGGCGTGCCGACCTGCTCGAAGTTCCCGACCCCGAAGGTCGTGCCGCCGACGTTGAACTCGGCCCAATAGTCGAGCGCTAATCCGTCGGGTTGCAGACCGAGCGTATCGCGATAGAACGATATGGCGCGCGCCATATCCGCGACCGGGTACATTACGAACGCCACTTTTGAAACCGTCATACGCCAGCCCGTTGCACCCGAACGCCGCGAGTCCTGGCGACGGTCCCTCACCGGATCGGTGAGATGAAAGGGCTTATCTCAGCGAGATGACGAGTTTGCCGTCCGCGGCCGGCGTGGGCGGAGCAACGGGCGCCGGCGCTACGTACGTGGGCACTTGCAAGGCGAGATCCGGAACCGTGCCGGCGGCGACCTTCGCTTCGTAGTCGTCGATCGCGACGTGGAGCGCCTCGAGCGCGCGTTGCGGGTAATCTTTCTTCTTCTCCGGGTAGCCTTCGAGCTCGGCTTCGACCTGCGCTTCGGTGATCGCGCTCGCTTCGGCGATCGTCTTGCCCTTGGCGAGATCGACGACCAGGCTGCAGGTCGCGGTGCCGAAACCGCAGCCGGTGGTGAAG
>JALYSX010000303.1 GCA_030854585.1 Vulcanimicrobiota bacterium | reverse complement strand
GCCGTTCACCTCGATCGGCGAGTTCGCGCCGGTCGCACCGCTCGGAGCCGCCGGAGCGTTCGTCGCCGCGCTCTCGACCCACGCGCTCCTCCACGGGACCCCCGCCTCGATCGCCACCAGACTGCGCGAAATCGCTCACGCGCTCGAACCCGACGGACGGCTCTACGCGACCTTCGGTTCCACTCGGGACACGCGCTTCGGCGCGGGCGAGCGGATCGACGAGACGACCTACGCCCCCCTCGAGGGCGACGAGATCGGCGTCGCGCATGTCTTCTTCGATGAGGCTCGCCTACGCGCGACCCTCGAACCAGCGTTTGCTATCGAGCGCCTGAGCGAAGTCCCGGTCGACGGGATCGCCGGCAAATGGGCGCACCGAGCCAAGCCGCTGAGCGGCGCGGTTCACTGGTTCGTGGAAGCGGTCCGGCGCTAGTACTGCTTCATCGAGGTATCGATGCGACGCGCCCACTCGTTGAGGCCGCCTTCGAGACTGTAGATGTTCGTAAACCCGAGCGTTCCGAGATGCTCGGCCAGCATATCCGTTCGCGAGCCGCTCCGGCAGATCAACACGACGTCGCGATCCTGCGGCACGACGCTCGTATCGCCGGCGAGCTGGCGCATCGGCACGTTGGTCGCATCCGCCAGCGAGGACATCTGCAACTCCCAAGGCTCGCGCACGTCGATAATCGCGAAGTCGCTGCGTTCGCTACGCCAGCGCGCGAGTTCGTCGCAGGTGATCTCTGCCATTACTTCGGCGTTCCGATGAGGTCGCGCATCGGGCTAGAGGCGTTTGCGTACAGGCGCTTCTCCATCCGGCCGGCCAAGAAAGCTTCGCGCCCGGCAAGCGTCGCATGCCTCATCGCCGAGGCCATGCGCACGGGATCCGCCGCAGCCGCGATGCCGGTATTCATCAGCAACGCGTCTACGCCCAGCTCCATCGCGAGGGCCGCGTCCGAAGCGGTGCCGACGCCGGCATCTACGATCACCGGGACGCCAGCGCGTTCTTTGATGATCCGGATCGAGTACGGATTGCAGACGCCGAGACCGCTACCGATCGGCGCTGCGAGCGGCATGACGGCGGCGCAGCCGAGCGCCTCGAGCTGTTTGCACGCGATCGGATCGTCGCCGATGTACGGCAACACGACGAATCCTGCGGCGATGAGTTCTTCGGCGGCTTCGAGGGTGCCGCGCGTGTCGGGGTAGAGCGTCTGCGGATCGCCGATCACTTCGAGCTTGATCAGGTCGGTCTCGAGCAACTCGCGCGCGAGCTTTGCGGTCAGGACGGCGTCCTTCGCGGTAAAGCATCCGGCAGTGTTCGGCAGAATCGTGTAGCGCGTGCGATCGATATAGTCGAGCATCGTCTTGCCGCTCGGATCGTCGATGTTGATCCGGCGGATCGCGACGGTCACCATGTCCGCGCCGCTCGCAGCATGACAGGCCTGCATGACGTCCATCGACGGATATTTGCCGGTCCCGACGATCAAGCGCGAACGCAGTTCGTAGGTTCCAATTTTCAGCGGCTCGTCGGTCACGATCTATCCTCCGGCGACGGCTTTGATGATCTCGATCCGGTCGCCCGAAGAGATTCTCTCACGGTCCAAGTCGGCCCGCCTGACGACTTCGTCGTTTCGCGCAACCGCGATCCCGCGCAGGTCGATTCCGAGTTCGCCCAGCAACTGCGCAAAGGTAGACCCTTCCGCCAGCTCGCGCTCGGCTCCGTTCACGCTGACGGTCATGGCGAACGCTCGCTAGCGCGCTTCGACGACCGAAAGTCGGCTACGAAGAGCTGCTGGTTCGTTGGTGGTTTCATGGGCGGAAGCATCTCATACGGGTATGACCCGGTGGTTTCCTCGGGGAGTTACATGCCGGTGTAGACCGGTCCCTCGCCGCCCTGGGGCGGAACCCAGGTGATGATCTGGTAGGGGTCCGCGATGTCGCAGGTCTTGCAGTGCACGCAGTTGGTGAAGTTGATCTGCAACCGCCCCTCGACGGCCCCCGCCGCGTTCTTCTCGAACATCGGTTCGTAGACGGCCGCCGGACAGAAATACTCGCACGGATTGCCGTACTCGACAGTACAGCGGTCGCGACAGATATTCGTATCGGCGACGTGCAAATGGCAGGGCTGATCTTCCTCGTGCATCGTCCCGCTGTTGAAGACGTCGGTGAGTTTGTCGAACGTCAACACGTTGTCGATGGTCGCGCGCGGCGTCGGCGTCGGCTTGTAGCCCGCCTTCTTCATCTGCTCGTAGCCGGCTTCGCCCGCGAGCTTCTCCTTCACGCCGAACGCCCGTCCGCCGGTGAAGGTCGCGAGCCCGGCGTTCAGCATGCCGAGGAGCAGACCGCCCGCAAAGCCTTGATGGAAGTTGCGCGCCGTGCGTAGCTCTGCGTATGCCCACGAGTCCTTGAAGCGCGTCTCGAACGCGGACAAGGTCTCCGCATCGAACGCGTTTGCTTGTAAGGCATCCCAGGCCGTCTCGGCCGCCAACGCACCGGACTTCATCGCCAGGTGCACGCCCTTGAGTCGAATACCGTTGAGGAAGCCGGCGGAGTCGCCGATCAGCATCAACCCATCGGCGTAGAGT
>JALYSX010000299.1 GCA_030854585.1 Vulcanimicrobiota bacterium | reverse complement strand
ACCATGATGGACTGGTTGATCTTACGGCTCAGTACGAGCATACGAGCATGGCGTGTGCCCTCCGTGGCGAGTGCTTGCATCCCCCTTTGACGGGGGCTGCTTGGTTTACTGCGGAGATAGGGCCAGGGCGGCTTCGCCGCCAGCTTTCCGGGGTACCGATTTTTTGATTGAGTATCCGGAATTCTCCAGCATGACCTGGCGCGCCGCGCGCGTCCGCAGGTTGACCATGATCGGCGCCAGCAGGTTCATGGTCATCTCTTCCGCGTTGGCGGTGGCAACCATGACGCAGAGCAGCGTGAACTCCGAGGGATCAGCGATCTCGGCACCGCGACCGCATAGCCCGGCAGCTTCGGATCGTATTTTTCGAAGACCATGTAGGAGGTCGCAGGTCGGAAGAGCGACCTTGAGGTCGCCGGGCTCCGGAGCCAGACGAGGTTCGGCTGGGTCGGCAAGCTCAAGGCCAGCCAATGCCGCAGGCTCGGGAAGCCCGGCATCACGGTAACAATATCGGCATCCTCGATACCCGACTGTACTGCGGCATTGTTAAGTACCTGCGAACTCTGTAGGCTCGCCATCGTCTGTAGATTTTTGGATCGTCTGTCCGACCGTCGTCCGGGCGGAGAGAGCGGCGTTCAGGACCGCATCCACGATGCCGACCTGCGCCGAAACGGTGTTCGTCCGGTCGGCCTGCCGCGTGAACCCGAAGGCCGGTGCAAAAGTTTCCCGGGGCCGGCGCGCCGAGGCTCGCGACGTCCTGCACCTGGAACGGCGCGCCGCCGCCGAGGCGAGGGTCAGCGTCTGTGCGCGTGCGGAGTCGGTCGGCGTGCCGTCGACGGCTTCCGCTAACGCTTTCTTACACGAGACCTGCGACTGGTGAAAGCCGGGCGTGGTGGATTTGCGATACTATTCGCGATCTGCCCGTTCTGCACGGCCGCGCCGCTCAGCGCGTTGCCGAGAGTGTCCACGGCTCGAGCCGAACGAGAGGCCGGTGATGTCTGCCATTCCATCTGGGTATCCGAAGAGTCGTTTTTTACGGACGGAGGAGCCGTGCTTGCTTACGTCTCGGCGAATTGGCGAGCGTGGAGCGCTGCGTAGGCCCCCTTGCGAGCAAGCAGTTCGTCGTGGCTTCCGATCTCCAGAATCCGGCCGCTCTCCACATAGAAGATGCGGTTGGCGCGTCGAATCGTGGAGAGGCGGTGCGCGATGATCAGGGTCGTCCGGCCGGGAAGCAAGCGATCCAAGGCCTGCTCGATCAGCACCTCGCTATGGCTGTCCAACGCCGAGGTCGCCTCGTCGAGAATCAGGATGCGGGGGTCCCGCAGGATGGCGCGCGCGATCGCGATTCGCTGCCGCTCGCCGCCCGAGAGCCGAACGCCGCGCTCACCGACTTCGGTCGCATAGCCCTCGGGGAACTCCGAGACGAACTGGTCGGCGTTGGCCTCGCGGGCCGCCGAGCGGACCTCATCGTCGGTCGCCTCCAAGCGACCGTAGCGGATGTTATCCGCGATCGAGGCGCGGAAGAGCTGCGGGTCCTGCGGCACGATCGCGATCTGGGCGCGCACGTCGGCTAGTCGCAAATCGCGCAGGTCGACGTCGTCGATCAGCACCCGGCCGCTCTCGGCCGTGTAGAAACCCGGCACCAGGTTGACGATGGTGGTCTTGCCGGCTCCGCTCGGGCCGACGAGCGCAACGATCTCTCCGGCCGCGACGCTCCCGTTCACGTCGTTCAACGCCGGCGCTTCGTCGGGATTGTAGCGCAGGACGACATGCTCGAAGTCGATCTTTCCACGCAACGTCGCGATATCGCGCGCGTCGGCTCGATTGCGATCTTCGATCGGCAGGTCGAGGATCTCGAACACGCGGCCCGCGCCGACCAGCGCCTTGCTGATCTCGCCGACGAACGCGGCGACGCGGTTCATCGGGTTGATCAGGTTCACGAGCAAGAACCAGTAGGTGAAGACCTGACCAGTGGAGAGCCGGCCGACCAGGACCTCGCGGATCGAGAGCCAGATGATCAGACTGAGCGCCGTGACGATGATCGGCGAGATCACCAAGGGCTGCGTAGCGATGAACTGCGTGACCTTGAGATACGCGCCGAACAGGTCCTCGTTGCGCGTCTTGAAGCGACCGACTTCGTAGTCTTCGCGACCGAACGCCTTCACCACGCGCTGGCCCTGGAGCACTTCGGTCAAGGTCGACGTCAGGTCCGCGATTCTCCCTTGCGTCTTCTTCGTCGAGGTCGTGATCAGCGTCTGGAAACGCGATACCGCGAACGAGATGATCGGCGCCGCGACGATCAGGATCAGCGTCAAGAACCAGTCGATGGTGATGATCGCGGCGAGCGACGAGACGAACGTGACGACGGCGACGACCAGCTGGGGGAACGAGATCGAGACCGCATCGGTCATCAGCTGGAGGTCGTTCGAGAACCGCGTGATCAGTTCGCCCGGGCGCCACTTGTCGAACCCGCTGATCGGCATGTTGAGCACGCGCTCGAAGAGGCGCACGCGAAGGCGCTTGATCATGTGCTGACCGCACCAGGCCGTCAGGTACGTCTGGAAGTAGGTCGTGACGGACTGGAGCACTAGGGAAAGCCAGATAATGACGATGCCGACCAGCAGTACGGTCGTGTTCGGGTTCCCGTGCTTCACCGCGGCGGGCGTCAGCACGCGGTTGATGATCTCGCCGAAGGTGAACGGGGCGACCAAGGTCAGCAGGCCGGCGATGACGCCCAGCGCGAGCGCGAGGACGATCTGCGGCAGATAGGGCCGCGCCTCGGCCTTGAGGCGATTCAGGATCTCTCGACGCTCCATTAAGGCCAGCCCCTTACGCCGCCATGGCGTGAAACCTCTTGTCGGCTGCTCGGTAACTATGGGCGAGGAGAGCCAAAGACATCATGGACTGCTACTTCCACTCACATGTTCCGTCGGTCGCCCCGTGCGGCGACTGTGCCAAGCCGATCTGCGCGACCTGTCGCGACTCCGCCGGGTTCTGCCCGGCCTGCCGTCTAGCCGCCAAGATGGAGTCGGCCCAGGCTTCGCGCCAGCAGATCGGTGGAGAAGTCCCGCCGCGTCAGTACGCCGAGCCCAACCAGCAACAGTACCAGCAGCGGCAATACCAAGGGCCGCCGTCCGCGCCGACCGTCCGGCATACGGCGGTCGAGTCGACCGACTCGGTCGAGTCGCGCGCCTTGGTCGCGCTCGGTTACCCGCTCTTTCCGCTGGCACTGCTCTCGCTTTTCGACAAGAAGCAATCGCCCGGACTGCGTCGCTCGGCGTATCAGGCGATCGGCTTCAACCTCGCGGTGGCCGGACTGTACTTCGTGCTGAGCGTGATGGGTCAACTGCCGTTGCCGACCATCGCCGGATCCGCCGACGTGATGGGCGCGATGCTGATCCCGGTCTACTTGGTCGCAAGCGTCTTCTACGGCATCAAGACCTGGCAGGGCGAGAACGTCCGCGTTCCGATCCTGAGCGACTGGATCGAAGAGCGCCTCCCGGCGAAGTCGTAGGCCGGTTCGCGTCGAAAGCGAGTCTCATGCAGAGATTCGCCTTCTTCTTTCTCGGTGCGCTGATCGTCACACTCGGCGCCGATACACCCTCGCCGGTGCGACCCGCCGACGGTACCTATGTCTATACGTTGGCCGGCGTTCCCGCGCTGACCACCAGCACCGTCGTCATCCGCACCAACGGCGCGAACGTCTCGACCTTTGAGAACGTCACGGTCGCAGGCGCGCCGGCCGTCGCCGAGACCGACTACAACACGGCCACGCTGCTCCCCACGCACTATCGAGTCCGCGTGGGAAGCAGGACGACGGACGTATCGTTCGTCGGCACATCGGCTACCCTCGTCGACCCGCCCGTGACGTTCCACTCGAACGCAGGTGCCGATCCGTTCGCGGTCGGGGACGGGTTGATCGCCTACGTCGCGATGATGCCCTCGGTGCTCGCCGCACACGCCGGCACGGCGATCAGCGTACTCGGCCTCAACGGCGGCAAAGTCATCACCGTCAACGCGACGACGCCCGATCAAGCCCGGCCGCCCGGCGTCGCAGCGACCGATATTCCGTACGCGGCCACCGAGGCGGCCAGCGGCTTGCGCTTCTCGTTCTGGTCGAATCCGACTACGCACGCCGTCGACGCGATTGACCTCGGCGCGCTCAAGATCCGGCTTGCCTCACGCACCGATTCCACCGTTGCCGCTACTCCGCAGCCGGCCGGAGCGATCGCGACGCCCTTTCCGATGGCCTCGCCGCTCTACACCGATCGCAACGTGACGTTTGCTTCGACCGCGGCGACTCTTGCGGGGACGATCTCGACGCCGGACGGTCTCGGCAGAGCGCGAGGACCTGCGTTCGTCTTCGTCCATGGCAGCGGTGCTGCGACGCGCAACGGCGGCACGCCGGAGAATCCGACGTTTCTGCTCCTAGCGAACGCGCTCGCGAACCAGGGCTACGTGGTGTTGCGCTACGACAAGCGCGGCATCGGTAAGAGCACTGGCGTCGGTACCGAGAGTTGGCGCCCGCTCGCCGACGACGCGAGCGCGGCGGTCGCATTCTTGCGCACGCAGCCCAACGTCGATCCGAAGCGCATCTTCCTCGTCGGACACAGCGAAGGCGGCCTGATCGTGTCGCTGGTCGCGCCCTCGATCCGCCCGGCGCTCGCCGGTATCGTGCTGATGGCCGGTCCGGCGATCTCGATGACGAAGATCCTTGCCGAGCAAGCACCGCGCATGTCTCCCCAGATGCGCAAAGCCACGACGGCGGCCTTCGCCGATTATGTTGGCATCGAACCTTCGAAAGTCATCGCGAAAGTGGACGTTCCGATCCTGATCTTGCAAGGCAGTCGCGACGGACAGAGCCTCGCGAAGGATCTTCCGCCGATGCTCGCTGCGGCGCACGCCGCCAAACGCAACGTCACTGCGATCGTGCTGGCCGGCGACAACCATCTCTTCATGGTGCTCAAACCGGATCAGGTCGAGGACTTCAGCGAGTATGAGATCGCCGCGCCGCTCGATCCGCGCGTTCCGCGCGCGATCCTGCACTGGGCCCGGCTTATCCCTTAGCCAAGTGCGTGCGATAACGCGCTAGAAACGCGTGCGCTTCGACGTCGTGATCGACGACCGGTTGCGGGTAGGCCTTCGTACTGAAGAGCGGCAGCTCGATCTGCCCGGCGATGCTGCGCCGCGACGGCGCGGGTAGATGCGCGAGTTCTTCGACCCACGTGCCGACGTAGGCGCCGGCCGGATCGAATCGGCGGCGTTGGCGTTCCGGGTTGTAGATACGCGGATATTGGGCCATGTCCGCGCCGACGCCGGCGATCCACTGCCAGTTGCCGGTCGCCAGCGCCGGATCGTCTTCGATCAGATAGCCGTCCCACTCGTCGCGTCCGACCCTCCAGTCCACGCCGAGGTCGAAACATAAGAACGAGGCGGTGACCGCACGCACGTGCGGATGCATCCAGCCGGTCGCGTGCAGCTGGCGGATGCCGGCATCGATCAACGGGAAGCCGGTGCGGCCGGCGCGCCAGGAATCCAGGCCCGCGTGCTTGCGTGCGAATGCGAAGCCGCGCATCTTCTCCTGGAGCGGGGCGTCGTCCGTAAGCGGATGGAACCAGCCGAGTTGGAGAAAGAAGTCGCGTTGCGCGAGGACCCGCAGAAAGAGCCGGAGCGACGCGCGCTCTTCGACCAGCAAGAATGGATCGCCGATGCGCTCAACGACGGCACGGGCGACCGTCCGGGCCGCAATCGTACCGAACGAGAGATGCACGGAGAGATGTGATGTCCGATCGTCGGCCGGCACGTTGGCTGCGATGGCGTACTGGAGCGCATCCGTCTCGAGGAAGCGCTCCAGTTGTTCGGAGGCGAGCGAAGGATCCGTCTTGGGCGTACGATCGCCGGCGCCGAACTCCGCCGGGATCGGCAGATGTTCGCTCTGCAGTTCGCTTGCGGCGTAGCGTAGCAAAAGCGGGAGCTCGAACGTGTTCGGCTTGCACTCGCGCCAGACGGCTAGGTATGGCACAAACGCTCGGTAGCCGCCGCCATCCGCACCACTCGCGTCGGCCGTCTCTTCGGGCGAGATGGCGGGCGCGTCGTGCGCGACGATCGCGCGCAGGCCGGCCTCTTCGAGGTCCGACTGCAGGCGCGCGTCTGCGCTACCGCCGGCGCCGTCGTAGCTCGCGCTCCACGCAACACCGATCGCGCCGCTCGCCCGGGCCAGATTTCGTAGCGTCGCGCCGGCCGGCCCGCGCCGGACGATCAGCTTGCTGCCGCGTTCGCGCAGGCCCGCATCC
>JALYSX010000255.1 GCA_030854585.1 Vulcanimicrobiota bacterium | reverse complement strand
ACACCGCACCGTACAACGCCATGCCGATCGGCAGCGGGCCGTTCAAGGTGGTGGAGTGGACGCGCGGCACGCTGGTCCGGATGGAAGCATATCCGAAGTACTTCCGAGGGGCGCCGAAACTCAAGGAAGTGATCTTCAAGATCATGCCCGATGAGAACACCGAGTTCACGCAGCTGCAGACGCACGAGATCGATATGCTCGCGCGCGGCACCGGCGTCAACTGGCCGCGCTATGAGGCGCTCGCGGCCGACCCGAAGAACGGGCTCACGGCGATCCGGGTCGACTCGTTCCTGTTCGATCACATCGACTTCAATCTCAAGAAGACGCTCTTCCAGGACGTGAACGTCCGGCGCGCGATCGCCTACGCCACCGACCGTCAGGATATCATCGACAAGATCTATCACGGCTCGGGCGTGCTCGCCGACACCGACCAGCATCCGACGCTCTCGTGGGCCTTCAACCCGAATACGGTGAAATATCCGTACGATTTGGCTAAGGCGCGGGCGATGCTCGATGCGGACGGCTGGAAGGTCGGTCCGGACGGCGTTCGCGTGAAGGCCGGCCGGCGGCTGGAGTTCGACCTCTCGACGCAGACCGAGAGCACCAATGGCCGGTTGCTGCAGACCTACCTGCAGCGCGATTGGCGCGAGGTCGGCGTTCAGGCCGACGTCAAGAACTATCCGACCGCGACCATGTTCCAGAACGGTCCGGCCGGCGTTCTCGAAGGCGGACACTACGACGTGGCGCTCTATGCCTGGGTGGCGGCCGCGGACCCCGACGACTCGGCGCTCTACGCGATCCACAACTTCGGTCCGATCGGCCAGAACACGCTCTTCTGGAACAACCCGAAAGCGGACAAGGCGATGGCCGACGCGCTCGCGACGCTCGATCGGACGCGGCGCAAAGCCGACTACGCGATCGTGCAAGAGCAGTTGGCGCTCGACGTGCCGACGATCTTCATCTCGTGGCGCAAGGAGCCGTACGTCTACAATACCGACCTGAAGGGCTACACGCCGAGCCCGGTGATCTCATCGTTCTGGAATCCGTGGGAGTATAGCATCTAGATGAAACGCATCGTCGCGTTCGGCATCGCCGGACTCTTCGCTCTCTCGGCCTGTTCGAAGACCGGACCGACCGCATCGGGCGCCAACCCGTGGACCATTCCGCACACCCTGCGGTACGCGACCGCGGAAGATATCAACTCGCTCAATCCGCACTTGACCACCCAGCTGGTCGTCAACATCATGGCGCAGATGACGATGGCCTACCTGGTCAAAGCCGACGAACACAACAATCTCATCCCCGAACTTGCGACCGAGATCCCGACCAAGGCCAACGGTGGCGTGTCGGCTGACGGCAAGACGATCACCTACCACCTACGCCGGGGCGTGAAATGGTCGGACGGCGCGCCGTTCGATGCCGACGACGTGCTGTTCTCGATCAAGACGGTCCTGAACAAAGCCAACAACGAGACCAGCACCCAGGGCTGGGATCAGATCGACAAGATGACGGCCCCCGATAAGTACACGGTGGTGCTGCACATGAAGTCGCTCTACTCTCCGTTCGTCGAGACGTTCTTCTCGACGGCCGGTGCGAACCCGTGCATCCTTCCGAAGCACTTGCTCGCGCAGTATCCGAACATCAACAATATCCCGTACAACTCCAAACCGATCGGGATCGGCCCGTTCAAGTACGAGCGCTGGGATCGCGCTCAGCAGGTCATCATGGTGGCCAATCCGCTCTACTGGCGCGGCTCTCCTAAACTGCAGAAGATCGTCTTCAAGATCATCCCGGATCGCAATACGACGCTCGCCCAACTCGAGTCGCACGATATCGACCTGTGGTATCCGATTTCGGGCGCGTACTATCCGCGCGTCAAAGCGATTGCGGGCTACACCACGCTCAAGCAACCGGGATTCATCTTCAACCACTGGGACTTCAACGTGAAGCATCCGCGCGTGAGCGATGCGGCCGTCCGGCAGGCGCTGCGCTTCGCCATCGATCGCAAGACGCTGATCGAGAAGGTCGGGCACGGCGTCGGCATTCTACAAGATATTCCGGCGCCGCGGACGGCGGCGTACTTCGATCCGGACATCGCGAACGTTCCATTCGACATTCCGGCGGCTAACGCGCTGCTCGACAAAGCCGGCTGGGTTCGCGGCGCCGACGGCATCCGGGCCAAGAACGGCGTCTCGCTCGATCTCGACATCGCGTCCTCTTCCGGCTCGGCCGATGTCGACGAACAGATCGAACTCGTGCGCGGCTGGTGGAAGCAGATCGGTGTCTCGATGAACGTCAAGCGGTATTCGGCTCCGCAGATGTTCGCGCAGGCGCAGTCGGGCGGCGTCGTATACGGCAACAACTGGGACGTCGTGTTCCTCGCCTGGGGCCTCGACGCGATCGGCGACTATTCCTCGATCTACGGCTGCCAATCGATCCCGCCGAACGGTCAGAACAACCTGCGCTGGTGCAATCCGAAGGCGCAAGCGGCGATGAACGCCGTCTACACGCATTTCGATCAGGCCGAACGGAACAAGGACCTGCGCGGGCTCTACGAAGCGTTCGATACCGATGTGCCGAGCATCGTGACGTCGCTTCGCGAGGACGTCTACGGCTACAACACCGATCTCAAGAACTTCCACCCGAACGGCGTCTCGCCGTTCGACAACATGATGGACGTCGACATCTAAGATGCGCAAAGGAGCGATCGTGCACAAAAAGATCACGGCCCTGGTGCTGCTGGCGGCAGTGGCGGCGTGTAGCCAGACCGGAGTAGGTTCGGGAGCGAACGGCAGCGCCGAGGGAGGCGCTCCCAAGACCCACTGGCTCCGAATCGCGGACGGAGCGGGCGACGTGCCGTCGCTCAATCCACTGCTGTTCACGGAGACCACCCTCGGGCATATCGCGAATCTGACGATGGCGTACTTCGCGCGCTACGACAAGGCCGGAGAGCCGATTCCCGAACTGCTCACGATCATTCCGACGCAGCAGAATGGCGGGATCAGCGCCGACGGCAAGACCATCACCTGGCACCTTCGGCGCGGCGTGAAATGGTCGGACGGCGTGCCGTTCGATGGCGACGACGTCGTGTTCTCGACGCGCGCGGTCCTCAATCCGGCGAACAATGTGGTCGGTCGCGATGGTTGGGACCTGATCACCAAGATCGACGAACCGGATAAGTTCACGGTCATCTATCACCTCAAGAAGCCGTACGCGGCGTTCTTGCCGGGCTTCTTCGGAACGGCCGGTGCGAACCCGTGC
>JALYSX010000373.1 GCA_030854585.1 Vulcanimicrobiota bacterium | reverse complement strand
CACGGGATAGTATGCGATGTAGTTGTTCGAGAAAATGCTCTTTATTGTGCCCGGAGTATCGCCACGTATGATCTCTTCCTTAAACTTGATCTTGACCGGCAGATCTTTCATCGTCGAAGTGACGTCAAAATCTCCCGACTCCCTGAAATTGGGAGAGCGCCGCTTGAACGTCACTTCCCACGTTAAAATAGCGAGTCTGTAGGGTGTGTAGCAGCAAACATCGTTAGCGCCCGCTTGTTAAGCACGTGCCGAACGACCCATGCCGTTGTGCCATCGAAATTGGCACGATTAAAGCATAAAGGAAAACCCCGCGCTCTAGCCTATTGTGCATCTACGTTATCGCGCCATGGCTTCCACGTTCTTTTGATGGGGGTCGCGTAGGACGTGGAGGTATTTTCTATTGTTGCATACCCAAACTATGCGTTCTACAAGTAGAGCGCTCGCCTTAATTGCAGCGGCAACGCTGTTTGCCGCCTGCGCAAAGAATACCGGCGGATTGACGCCGACCGTTCCCGCGCAGAGTACCGCTCAGACCCCGCAAAGCTTTACGACCGGCACGCGTTTCGTCGATACCGGGAAGTCGACGTCGGCCGTGGATAGTTCGCAGTTTCAGTATAACGTGAAACCGCTTCTCAAACCGTTCAGCCAAGACATCAATTCACCCAATGCGCTGCCGGCGCCGTCGGTCTGCGTAGCGCAGCAGGGTCTGGCATGCTACACGCCCTCAGAAATTCGCACCGCGTATAACGTCCCGAGCTCAATGACGGGCGCGGGACAGACGATCGTAATCGTCGATGCGTACGGCAGCGCGACCATCACGGCGGACCTCAAGACGTTCGATCGCGTCTTTCATCTGCCCGATCCGACGTTCAACATTATCTATCCCTCGGGTCCGCCAGCGACCACCAACAACGGTTGGGCCGGCGAAACGTCGCTCGACGTCGAGTGGGCGCACGCGATTGCTCCCGCTGCAACGATCGATCTCGTGATCGCACCAACCAACTTTAGCTCAGATCTCGACATCGCAGAAACGTACGCAGTCGAGCACCATCTTGGCAGCGTGATGTCGATGAGCTACGGGGCGCCGGAGCAAGCGATTTCAGGCGGCCCGCACAACAAGTACGTCAGCCACGGCGACGTGGTCTTCCAAGAAGCGCGCGAAGCGCGAATCACCTCGGTCGCTGCGACCGGCGATCTCGGCGCCAGCTTCGGTAGCGGCGCTGCCGTGGCGAACTATCCCTCCTCGGATCCCCTCGTCACCGCCGTGGGCGGCACGAACCTCTTCATGAGCGATGCCGGCGTGTATCAATCTGAAGACGTGTGGAACGACACCGATGCGTCGCTCTGTCCGTTCGGCTGCGCTTACGGTCCGTTCGGCGCAACGGGCGGTGCACCGAGTTTGCTGTTCAAGCGTCCGCACTACCAGCACGAAGCGTCCGCATATAAGACGCGCACCGTTTCCGACGTATCGTACGACGCCTCGGTCTATACGGCGGTCATGGTCGTTTCCAGCTACAGCGACGGCGTGCCGCGCTACTACTTCACCGGCGGGACCAGTTCGGGAACGCCGCAATGGGCGGCGATTATTGCGCTTGCCGATCAGGCCCGCGGTCGCCAAATCGGGTACGTCAATCCGGCTCTGTACCGTATTGCAGATAAGGGAAGCTATCTCTCAGTATTTCACGACGTAACGGTCGGGCAGAATGCGTTGTTTAGCGATCCCGGATTCCCCGCCTCAGCGGGTTACGATATTCCGACCGGCTTGGGAACGCCGAACGTTACCAACTTGATCAACGCCTTGACCCCGCAAGACGAAGAAGAGAGCGATCACAGCTCGGATTCCTAAACGGCCTCTCAATTTGCGGTAAGAAAGAAAGGGTGCGCATCGCGCACCCTTTCTTTTATTTTTTGGCCCAGGCGTTGCACCAGCCATTCGGGCTGATGTTGCCGGTCACGATTGTGCACCCGTGCGGCGCTTTGAAGAAGCGGCACCCCGAGCACTTGTGCCCCCCTTTGGGTTTGTCTTGATACTTGAACTGTTTCTTGTTGTCGGCGGCCCGCGCCGCAGTGCCCGTCGTCATGGCTGCTAAGGCGATTGCGGGGACGGCGGCGATTAATGTGAGCACGCGGCCCCGTGAAAAAGACTCCGGCTTTTCTGGATGTGACACGAGAGGATCTCCTTTCGCGGTCTTTGCGTATTACTGCAATTCTCCACCCTTCACCGCATGCTCCCCGCGCTCATCCAGAAAACCAACCAGGCGAATCCTTATGAGCCCCTGCGGTTACGGGCCGGTACCCTGTCGCATGAATTGTGCTCGCAACTCCTTATTGCAACCGGCAGTCCAGAGCTTTATAGCAACACCGCTCGTTTAAGGAGATAGAGCCATGACAAGTGCCCAAACGC
>JALYSX010000236.1 GCA_030854585.1 Vulcanimicrobiota bacterium | reverse complement strand
CTTATGTGGATCGCGATGCTGGCGCTCTCCGCGATCACGATCGGCTTCACGTATCTCTTCCGCGTCGACAACATCCGCGCGCACCTGATGATGACCATCGGTCTGAGCGCGATCGTCGCGGTGATCTTCGTGTTGATCGCGGAACTCGACTATCCGTTCCGCGGCGACACCCGGATCGGGCCCGACGCCTTCTCGCACGTGCGCGCCACCATTCACGAGGTTGACTACGACCCGAGCAAGGGCGACTACTAGACCACCACGCCGACGGCCCGGGCGAGCACGACGGCGATCGTCACGAACGAGGTGATCGCCTCGAACATCATCAGCATCTTGGCCGGGCGCGTGATCGGAAAGGTGTCCGCCGGACTGAACGCGAGCGCGTTGGTGAACGCCAGGAAGATATAGTCCACGAAGAGCGGCTTCCAGCGCTTCTCGATGCATGCGATCCGCTCGTCGCCGACCAGCATCTGCGGGAAGAGAAAATCGGCGTGTAAGAACTCGAGCGCCGAACTCGCGTGCGCGCGCGGCTCCGGGCCTCCTCCGTCGATCTCCCAATACCACATCGCGTAGACGAGTACGTTGGAGAGCCATATCTGCGCGCCCGCGATCAACAGATGCTGGCCGGCGCCGGCCGCATCGAGCAACTGCTTCCGTTCCGGAGAGAACATGGTGGAATAGATGAGCAGCGCGACCGAGGCGACGTTGAAGAAGTTGATGAGGGCGATGAGGGCGACGGAGGCGACCCGTTGCGGAGGCGTCTCTTGATGACGGCTGGGCGCGAAGATCAGAAGCGGAAGCAGCAGGCCGAGGATCATGATCGGTGCGAGCAGTACGGGCCCGAGGATGAACTGCCGCGGGAGGGTGATGTAGAGGGCCAGTACCACGACCACCGCGATCGCCGCATGCCAGCGCGGTTCGTCGGACGGGCCGACGTGCGTCGAGGCGGGTCGTGCGCGTAGTGACATGACGTCTGGTTGCCGCGCAACCGCAGGCATCCCTGTTGAGGTCGTACGGACCATGGCAACAGATTTCCGCGACGGCAAGACCTTCCCGCGGCCCGGCCGCTTGAAGCTCGGCCCGTACATGTGGCTCGCGCGCGTCTCCGATAAGGCGCGCGCCGCGGCGGCGGGCACGATCTTCGACTACATCTATCCGTGTCCGATGGACCTAGGCGTCCTCGAACGCTGGGGCCTCACGCCGGCGGAGTTCGACGCCGCGATACTCGCGCACCCGACCGACGGCGTGCTCCAGGCATGGCTCGCATCCCGCACCGATGCGTCGCACGCCGAAGCCGCGAACCGCTGGCTCGAAGGCGACAAAAGTGAAAACCTCGACCGTCAAGACCGCGAAGAAGGCGTGATCGCGGACTGACAAGGAGGGGAGCCGCGCACGTTGAACGTAGCGCGGTCGCCCGGAAGGGTGTACCCGAGCCAAGATAGCTCAGTTGGTAGAGCACGCGCCTGAAAAGTGCGGTGTCCCGAGTTCAAATCTCGGTCTTGGCACCATGTCGAAACCGTCCGGAGCACTCCGGGCGGTTTTTTATAGCGACATGCGAACGTCGGCGGGATGGATACGCTTGAAGCTTTCTCCGCACTCGACGTGCGCGTCGGGACCGTTCTCGCCGCCGAGCCGTTTCCGGAAGCGCGCAAGCCAGCCTATAAATTGACGGTCGACTTCGGCGGCGAGATCGGCGTGAAGCGATCGAGCGTACAGATCACCGTGCGCTATGCGATCGAGAACCTGATCGGCAAACAGGTCCTCGCCGTCGTGAACTTTCCGCCCAAACGTATCGCCGGCTTCCCAAGCGACGTCCTCGTCCTCGGCGTCCCGGACGAACTTGGCAACGTCGTGCTCGTCCGCCCGGACTTCCCTCTCCCGAACGGCGGGCGGCTCTACTAGAAAATGCGCGCTCCCAGCCACGTCAGGCGGTCTTGCAAGGCCAGCGGGGTGGCGAGGCTGTGATCGATCTTGTAGACCCACATCGATCGCGGTGAGGGTGCGGCACTGAAGAACGCGATCTCGTTTTCGGGCGTGATGTAGAAGTCTTTCTGCGCGAACTGGAACATATACGCTTGCGCGTGCGAACGCGCAAGATACGGGAGCGGATCGAGCGCAGCCATCTGTGCCGTGTAGGCATCCACGTCCGCGGGCTTCTTGCCGAGCAGAAACCACTGAGTGAAGCTCGGGTTTCCCGCCATCAATACGTACCAACGCGGCCGTGGATCGACGCCGGAGAGCAACGAGCCGTACATCGCGCCGAAGTCGTGACCGACGTAGGCGACCCGGTGCGGATCGACGCCGGGTTGTGCGACCAGCAGGTCGAGCGCACGGCGCAGGTCGATCACCTGGGCGATCGACTGCGCGTAGTCGGTATCGGTGCTGCGGACTTGCATGAACCACTCGCGCTTGCCGTACTGCTGCTCGGACCATTGCGCGTCGACCAGGACCGAGGTCGCACCCTTCTTCGCAAGCGCGATCGCGTCCGGCTCGAACTCGGTGTGGTTGGTCGTCTTGCGATCGCCGAGCCAATGCACAAAGAGCACGCCGGCATGCGTCGTCGACGACGCGAACGGCGAGACGATCTCGGCCGTCAGCGTTCGTCCGTTCGCAGACGCGAACGTGACGAGACGGCTACGAACGCCGCTCGCAACCGCCTGGGATTTCTGGGTTACGTGGAGCGGGGCGCTCGCGTCGTACGCAAACGCCGAGACCGGGAGCGGATCTGCGTGCGCCGCGGCCGGTATGGCCAGAGCTGCGATGCACGCGGCGATGACGATCTTATAC
>JALYSX010000227.1 GCA_030854585.1 Vulcanimicrobiota bacterium | reverse complement strand
AGATCAAGCTCTTCCTCAAAGGCGAACGCTGTCTCACCCGCAAGTGCGCGGTCGAGCGCCGCGGCACCGCGCCGGGACAGAAGACGCAGGGTAAGCCCACGCGTCAGAAGGTCGCCGAGTACGGCCGCCAGCTGCGCGAGAAGCAGAAGATGCGCCGCTACTACGGCGTACACGAGACGCAGTTCGAGAACTACTTCCGCGAAGCGGCTCGCGTCCCGGGTCAGACCGGCAAGTCGTTCCTGCAGCTCCTCGAGCGCCGCTTGGACAACGTCATCTACCGCCTCAACCTCGCGTCGAGCCGTTCGCAAGCGCGTCAGCTCGTCACCCATCGCCACTTCCGCGTCAACGGCAAGATCTGCAACATCCCGTCGCTGATCGTCAAGCCGGGTGACGTGCTGAGCATCGGCGAGCGTAGCGTCAAGTCGCCGGTCTTCGAGGCGAACCTCGAAGTCGCGAACACGCGTCGCGCGCCCGAGTGGCTGACCTGGAACGAACAGGAGAAGAGCGCGCAGATGATCCAGATCCCGTCGCGCGAGCAGATCGATACACCGGTAGACGAACAGCTCATCGTCGAATATTACTCGCGTTAATCTCACACCACCGCCGCTAGGCGTGCGATCGCGGCCGGTCCGACGACGGGCCGCGGATAACGTAAGCGGATACAAAGGACGACCACTTCAATAATGACCGTTTTGGATACGCCGCAGGGCGCCTCGATCGAAGTTCGCGAGCGCCGCGATAACTACGGCAAGTTCGTGATCGAACCGCTCGAGCGCGGCTTCGGCATCACGCTCGGCAACGCGCTTCGCCGCATTCTGCTCTCGTCGATTCCCGGCGCGGCCGTCACGTACGTCAAGATCGACGGCGTGCTGCACGAGTTCTCGACCATCCCCGGCATCGTAGAAGACACGATCTCGTTGCTGCTTAACCTGAAGGGCCTGCCCCTCAAGCTGACCACCGACGAGCCGAAGGTCCTCTCGCTCACCGCTTCGGGTTCGAAAGCGCTGACGGCCGGCGACATCTCGCCGGACGCCGACGTCGAGATCCTCGACCCGGGCTACCACATCGCGACCCTCACATCGAAGGACGCGAAGATCTCGATGGAGATCGGCGTGGAGAAGGGCCGCGGCTACGTGATGGCCGACAAGCAGCGCAATGTCGAGCACATGATCGGGCTCATCCCGCTCGATTCGATCTTCTCACCGATCCGCCGCGTGAACTTCGTCGTCAGCGACACGCGCGTCGGGCAGAGCGTCGACTTCGATCGTCTGACGATCGAGATCGAGACGAACGGTTCGATCACGCCGGACGATGCGCTATCGAACGCCGCGACCATCATCCAGGATCAACTCAACCTGTTCGTGGACTTCACGAGCGAAGAGCAGCCGGTGCTCGAGACGCCGGCCGGCGAGTGGGACATCCCGGTCGAAACCCTCAACCTGTCCGTCCGCTCGTACAATTGCCTCAAGCGTGCCGGCATCTCCAAGGTCTCCGAACTGCTCGACCTGAGCGAAGACGAGATCATGAAGATGCGCAACTTCGGCAAGAAGTCGCTCGACGAAATTAAGCAAGTTCTCACCGACAGGGGGCTCTCGCTGCGTCTCTCGTAGCGCGAAAACATCATGCCGCATCAGATCAAGTACAAGCGACTTTCTCGCACGGATGGCCACCGCAAGGCGCTGCTCCGCAATCTCGCGACCTCGTTCTTCAAGCACGAGAAGATCGAGACGACCTCGGTCAAGGCCAAGGAGATATCCAAGGTCATCGAACGCCTGATCACGACCGCCATGGAAGGCGACCTCGCCGCCCGTCGTAACGTCGCCGAGTTCCTCACGGAGCCGGCCGTCGTGAAGAAGCTCGTCGAACAGATCGCGCCTTCGCTCAAGGGACGCAGCGGCGGCTACACGCGCATCATCAAGTCGCGCGTGCGACATGGCGATGCCGCGGAGCTGTCGATTCTCGAACTTGTTCGATAGCCCGAGTACCAGAGAGATCCAACACACGACGCGGCGTTCCGAGTGTCTCGGAACGCCGTGCGTAATTTCGGGCTTTCGCTAGATGGAGTTCAAGGGTGTGCTCAGGCGTCTGCTCGCCGGCCAGAATCTTTCGCAGGACGAGTCAGCCGGTCTGATCGGCGATATCATGGATGGCGCGATCACGCCCGTCCAAGCAGCCGGTCTGCTGACGGCGCTCGCCGCCAAGGGCGAGAGCGTCGATGAGATCACCGGCGCGGCCCGCGCGATGCGCGAACGCAGCCTGCACGTGGAGCACGACTTCGCGACCGTCGCCGATATCGTCGGAACTGGCGGCGATGGCGCCGACACCATCAACATCTCGACGGCTGCCGCGTTGGTCGTGGCCGCGACCGGCGTCCCGGTCGCGAAGCACGGCAATCGCGCGGCCTCCTCGGCTTGCGGCAGCGCGGACGTCCTCGAAGCCAACGGTCTCGAACTCGATCTCACGCCGGAGCGCGCCGCGCAGACGCTCGCACGCAGCGGTTTCACGTTCATGTTCGCTGCGCGCTATCATCCGGCTATGAGGAACGTCGCGCCGGTCCGGCGCGAGCTCGGTGTGCGGACCATCTTCAACGTGCTCGGCCCGCTCACCAACCCCGCGCGCGCGACCCATCAGGTGATCGGCGTCGCTCGCCCCGAGCTGCTCGAGCCGGTCGCCGCCGTGATGCGCGAACTCGGCACGCAGGCCGCGGCGATCGTCCACGGCCCTGGCGGTATCGACGAGGTCGGCGGCGATGGCGTGACGCAGGTGGTCTCGTTCGATGGCAACGGCACGCGCAGGTGGACGCTCGATCCGGGGGAGTTCGGTGTGCACGCATCGCGTGAGGCGATCGGAGGC
>JALYSX010000372.1 GCA_030854585.1 Vulcanimicrobiota bacterium | reverse complement strand
GCGAGTTCGATCCTCGCACGCTCCAGGTCGCGTGGGACTTGCTCCACGTGGGGCGGCGTGGTAGGGTGATGTAGTATCAGGTTGCTTGTCACGTAGCGCCGGAAGCGTCGGAAGACGCCCGGCGTTTCTTTATGCCGCGACGGCGTTGGCTTCGAGGGAGGCTGTAGTCTCTTCGATGATGGCGGCGACCTTTTCGGCGGAGTCGATCGTCATGATCCGGGCGCGAAGTTGGGCGCCGCCGTGGATACCTTTGAGGTAGAGCGCGATGTGTTTGCGCATCTGCGGGACGGCGCGGGCCTCGCCGAGCTCGTCGACCATGGTGCGTAGGTGCACGATCGAGTAGCGCAGCCGATCGGCGGCGCTCGTCGACGGGCGGGCTTCGCGGCCTTCCATCAGATCGGCGATCTGCGAGATCAGCCATGGGTTGCCCAAGGTCGCGCGGCCGAGCATGATCGCATCGACGCCGCTGTTGCGCATGCGCTCCATCGCTTTGTGCGGATCGTCCAAGTCGCCGTTGCCGATCACCGGGATGTCGATCGCGCGCTTGAGCGCGGCGATATGCTCCCAATCGGCGCTGCCCTTATAGAACTGACGCGCGGTGCGCGCGTGCAACGTGACCGCCTGCACGCCGATGCTCTGCGCGCGCTTCGCGACGTCGACGTAGACCAGGTCGCTCTCGGTCCAACCGAGGCGCATCTTCATCGTGACCGGACAGTCGACCGCATCCACGACCGCGCGCATGATCTCTTCGCAGCGTTCCGGATCGCGCAGGCAGGCCGAGCCGCCGTTGGTCTTCACGACCTTGGGCGCCGGGCAACCGAAGTTGATGTCGACGATATCGGCACCGCACTCGCGCACGAGTTTGGCGGCGTTGGCCATCGTCTCGGGATCATCGCCCCAGAGTTGCGTCGAGACCGGGCTTTCGAGACCGTGCCGATCGATCATCTCCATCGTACGCTTGCTCCCGAACTTGAGCGCGTTGGATGAGACGAACTCGGTTACGGTCAGGCCCAGGCCGAACGGCTTGTAGAGGCCGCGCATGGTGCGATTGGTCACCCCCGACATCGGCGCGAGCACCAATGGGGGCCAGATCGAGATGCTGCCGATCTTCAGCGGGTCAACCGTACGAGCCATAGCGCCGCCTAGTATAGCATGAGGGACTTGTCTTCCGTGCGATTGGTGGGATTGGGGAGACGGAAGCGCTCGTAGCTCAACTGGATAGAGCAGGGTCTTCGCATACCTCGGCTGCGGGTTCGAGTCCCGCTGACCGCCTCCAGGGACTCCGAAGACAGTCCGGACGGGCGCGGCTCAGTGGAGCGAGGCGTGAAAGAGCTGCAAGCCCTCGAGGCTCAGATGCGGATCGACCGCGTCGATGACGCGCGTGTGACGCGCGACCACTTCGGCCAGACCGCCGGTCGCAACGACCTTCGCGGGCGTTCCCATCTCAGCGCGAAAGCGCGCGACCAGCGCTTCGGTCTGACCGACGAAACCGTAGACGATGCCGGCCTGAAGTGCTTCGATGGTGGTGCGGCCGAGCGCGTGCCCCGGATCTTCGAGCGCGATCTGTGGCAATTTTGCAGTCCGTCCGACTAGTGCGTCGATCGAGATATTGATGCCCGGGGCGATCGCGACGCCTGCATACGCGCCGGCCGCATCGATCGCAGCGAAGACGGTCGCGGTGCCGTAACTGATCACGATCAAGGGCGCTCCGAAGCGCGCGCGTCCGCCGATCGCGGCCGCGACCAGATCCGCGCCGACTTCGGAGGGGCGATCGGTCAAGACGGGCATCAACGTCTGCTTGTGCGCCTTGAGAAAGACCGGGGTGACGTGCAAGAACGCGCGACAGGCTTCGTCGATCACCGCATCGACCTTGGGAACGACGCTTGCCACGACGACCGCGTCGAACGCGTCGGGCGCGAGTTGCGCGGCGCCGATCAACTGCATCATCAGGGCGCCGAACTCGTCGAGCGTGCGGTGCGACTCGGTGGTCACGCGCCACGAGCGCAGCAGTTCGGCACTGTCCGGCGCGAACGCCCCGAGTTTGGTCTCGGTGTTGCCGACGTCGATCGCGAGCAGCATCAGGCCTCTTCCATCAAGCGTTCGATCGCGTCGAGCAGCCGCGCGGCGAGCGTCGCTTTGTCCGCCTCGCCGAGATCGATGCGCCCATCCGCGCCGTAGAGCAACGACAGCGCGTTGGTCCCCGTGCCGAAACCGCGGCCGTCGCGCACGTCGTTGACGGCGATCGCGTCGAGATGTTTGCGCGCCATCTTGCCGCGCGCGGAGACCTCGTGATCCGCCGTCTCGGCGGCGAACCCGACCAAGAACGTCGAGCCTTTGCGATCGCCGATGCGGGCGAGCACGTCCGGATTGCGAGTCATGCGCACGACCAGATCTTCGTCCGTCTTCTTGATCTTCTCCGCCGAGTATTCGGCCGGACGCCAATCCGCCACGGCGGCGGCCGCGATCACGATGTCGGCGCCGACCGCATCTCGCATTGCGGCGTCGTGCATCTCGCGCGCGGTCCTGACGCGCACGACGCGCGCGCCGGCTGGCGGCTCGAGCGCGCTCGGGCCGAGGATCAAGGTGACGTCGGCGCCACGCGCGACCGCTTCGCGCGCGAGCGCGATGCCGGTCGCACCGGTCGATGCGTTGCCGACGAAGCGGGCCGGATCGAACGGCTCTTGGG
>JALYSX010000213.1 GCA_030854585.1 Vulcanimicrobiota bacterium | reverse complement strand
ATAGATGAACGTGCGCGCCGGCTCCAGATGTTTGTAGCCGTACGCGATGTCGTCGAACGCATTCCCGGTCGTCTGGTCGTAGCCGCGGAAGTGCAGCACGCCGAACGACTGCTTTCCGAACGAGCCTTCGATCTTCTCGCCGGTGTCGAACGGGCCGACGCCCGGCGAGTAGAAGACGGTGTTCGGAGCGCTCAAGAATCCGCCGACCGGCGAGACGTTCGCGCCGCTGATGAACGCGGCGCCCTGCGAGAAGAACGGCCGGTACTCCTGAAGTGCGCGCCGGAACTCTTGCGGCGCGATAGTCTGCTGGTCGATCTCGACATTCGAGAAATCGGGCGCGAGCGTGCCGACGAAGTTGATCGTCGAGGTGATGGGGTACGAAAGGTCGAGTCCGGCCACGCGCGCGTTCTGCGGAAGAAACTGCCCGTTGCTCTGCGCGAACAAGGTGCGGTCGTGGCCGACACTGCTCAGGCCGTAGACGTCCAGGCGCGGCTTCGGACGCGAGGCCGTTCCGCTGGCGAGCTTGAGGCCGGTCAGCGACGGATAGAAGCGTGGATCGCTGAAGTTCGGCCACTGGCCGACCGGACCGTCCGACATCAACCCATCGAATGCCCATGAGTAGTGTTCGTTGATCGACGCGATCGAGCGCATGAAGTTGAAGCGCCAGTGCTGATCCGACCCCGGTGAGAGCCGCATGACGTTGAGCGGGATGATCATCACGGCCGTATAGCGACCCGGCCCGACCTTGGCGGCGGCCTGCCACTGAGGACGGTAGCGCGCGTTCTCGTTGGCCTGCTGGTAGCGCACCCCGGCGGGGGTGGTTTCGAAGAAGTAGACCTGGGACGACGCGCCGCTCGTGTCGATCCCGACCGCGACGAAGTCGTCCAGGCCGAAGCCGACGTCGTTGGTGGTCTGGCCGGCCAGAATCGGGTGGTCCGGTTGCTCGGCGTCGAAACCAACGTACAGGTTGGTGTCGTCATAGAGCAGGTAGACGGTCGTCGCATCGGTCGCCTTCCCTCGAGTCGTCAGGTTCTGAAAGCCCCCCACGTCCGGGAGCTTGCCCGCCTGCCAGGCCGGGTCGCCGAGACTCGGATCCAACGGGAGCGGGTGCGCCGCTCGAACCGCCGGGAACGAGCCAGCAAAGGAAGTGGCCGCTCGGGCCCTCGCGGCGAAACTCGCAGCTGTCAGGAGCGTAAGGAAGGCGAAGAGGGTCACGCGCATTGCGGTTTCGAGCGTCCCGCAAGGCGACGGCGCCCGTCTTGAGAAAAGCATCAAACTCTTCTCGCGTGGAGCAACGGACTATGAGCCTCTATCAATTTGGCCCCTTCGAGCTCGATGCCCAGCAACTGCTGCTCTGCGTCGATGGTGTTCCCGTTTCTCTCGGTCCCAAGGTCGTCGAGACCTTGCTCGCCCTGCTCGAACACCCGGGAGACGTGCTCACCAAGGCCGCCTTGCTCGATCGCGTCTGGCCGGACGGTTTCGTCGAAGAGGCCAATCTCGCGCAGAACATCTACGTCCTGCGCAAGACCCTACGTGCGCATTGGGACGCGGATGCGATCCTGACGATCTCGCGCCGCGGCTACCGTTTCGTCGGCGAAGTCCGCCTGGCCGAACGCCTGCACGCCGAACCGATCGCCATCTCAAGCGTTCTTAACGCGACGGCGAAGCGTCCGAACGTGCTGCGCCGCTGGCTCGCGGTCGGTGCGGCGTCGGCCGCCTCGATCGTGCTGGCGCTCTTCGCGATCGCGACGAGTTCGAGTGCGCATCGTGCCTCCGACACCGCGCAACTCTCGCCCAAAGGCGCGCGCCTCTACGCGATCGGCCGCTATTACTGGAACACGCGCACCCCGTCGGGCGTCAAGAAGAGCCTCGAATACTTCAGCCAAGTCGTCGACACGGATCCGCGCGACGCGCGCGGCTATGCAGCGCTCGCCGATGCCAATGCGATCACCGGCAACTACGGCTACGGCGCGCTCAAGCCGATGGTCTACTACGGTCGCGCGCACGCCTACGCGCAGAAAGCCCTCGCGCTCGACGCGAAATCAGCCGAAGCTTACGCCGTCCTCGGGATGCTCGGTACGCTCGACACGAAGAGCGATCGGACCCGTGGGATCGCCGATCTGCGTCGCGCGATCGCGCTCGATCCGTCGTACGGTCCGGCTCATCAGTGGTACGGTACCGCGCTGCTCGAGAGCGGCCACGCGCACGACGCGCTGCGCGAGCTCCAGACCGCCGCCAATCTGGACCCGCTCTCGATCTCGACGACCGTCTGGTTGAGCGAGGCCGCGTACCTCGACCGACACTACGACGAAGCGATCGCGTACGCGCATCAGGCGATCGATCTTGCGCCCCAGCGCCCGGACGTGTGGCAGAACCTCGGCGAATCGTACGAGGGCCGCGGAGACTACGCGCAGGCAATCGCGACCTACAAGATCTTCGCCGGCAAATGCCCGAGCTGTGCGAGCCAAGCGGACGCACTGCTCGCGCACGCGTACGCCGTCCGCCACGATATGCCGCAGGCGCTCGCGGCGCTCGCCCAGGCGCAGGCCAGCCCGAGCCCGGCCTCACCCGCCGATATCGCGACCGCATTTGCGGCGATCGGAGAACGGAGCTCGGCATTCTCGTGGCTGCGTCGCCTGCACGGCTATCCGCGCGCGATGATCGCGCTCGACCCGCGCCTCGACGTGATCCGTCAGGACGCTCGCTTCCGCGACTTCGTCCAAAGCCCGGCGTAAGCGCGATCGCTTGTCGCTCTTCTCGGAACTGACCGTGCGACCGGAGATCGCGCGCTCCGGGGCCGCGCATCTACGTGCCGTCATGGAGACCGGGACCGTGCCGCGTCGGACCAAAGAGCTCTGCGCCCTGATGGTCTCGTGGCTGAACGTGTGCGAGCATTGCGTGAGCGCGCACCAGGACTACGCTCGCGAACTCGGCGTCTCGCAAGCGCAGTTGGATGCGCTCTTCGATTACAACCGTTCGCCGGAGTTCAGCGAGGCGGAACGGGCCGCGCTCTCCGCGTCGGTCGCGCTCACGCGTGAACCGCGCGCGCTCCCGCCGGCCGTGCGCGAGGCGCTCGAAGCGCACTTCGACGAAGGCCAACGCGTCGAAATCGTCTCGACCATCGGCCTGTTCAACTACCTCAACCGCAGTTCGAACGCACTCGCCTAGTTCGAAGCGATGCGTGCCAGCACGCGCTCGGCTTTGACCACGCGCGTGCCGCTCATGCGATCGTGCAACAGGATGCGACGCCAGATGATGCTGAGCAGCATGATCAGCCACCAAAGCACTCCGACCAGGAACGCGCGCCAGATCGCGCGCCACGGGCCGACTTTGCGGAAGTCCGTCGTAACGACGCGCAAGCCCGCGATCATCATGCCGAACGTCTGTCCGGTGAATGCCACCAGCACGGCGAGATAGACCGGGAACCAGAGGTAGAAGCCGAAGTCGAGGACGCGCTTGGTGAAGGCCTGGAGCGTATCGACGGACTGCTGGTATTCGCTCGGCGCCATCGTCTGCATCGGCTCTGGGGTGGCGGTGGGCGTCGCCGTCGCTTTGGCCCGTCCGTCGACTCCGGTCGCTTTTCTCCCGACGCTCGAGGCGCCACGTGGAGCGACCTTCGCTTTTGCGAGAGGGACGTCGATCTTCGTCCTTGCGATGGGGATGCTTACGCCCGCGTCTGCGAGGGCGGCGGCGACCTGTGCTCTCTCGGATCGGGCGGCCGCGGTTTCCGAACTTCCGAAATGGATTGTGTTCTTAGGAAACTCGAACACGTTGAGGCCGAACGAAGCCATGATCGCGGCGACAACGACCGCGTCGACCCCGTAGGCGGCGAGGCGGCGCCACCAGCCGGAGCAGTCCTTGACGTTGACCTTTGCGGTACCCGGCGTCGGTAGTGCGGGCGGCTCCTCGGGCGGTGACTCGCGTAAAAACCACTCTTCGGCGACCGTGTACGTGTGCGATGTGACAAAGCGTTGTAGCGACGCGATGCGCGCGGTCGCATACGGTTCGGAGCCGAGCCACGTGCCCCACTTCAGCACCGAGTCGCCCGCGATCTCGCGCGCCTGTTCGGCGAACGCGGCCGTGTCGATCTTGCGACCGAACTCGTGGAACTCGGCGACCGCGATTGCGCGAAGCGCCGCATCGAACGACCCGCAGACGAGCAGGCCGACCTTATCGCACGTAAGCGTGCAGCGACGCAACCACGCACCGAAGAGAATGGCGACGAGCGGATTTTCGCGGCCGTTGACGCTCAGGAGCGAGAGATATCGGGTGTGCCCGGCGGCGATGTGGCCGAGCTCGCGTCCGATCATGAAGGCGAGTTCGTCGTCTTCGAACTCTTCGATCCAATGCGAGGAGACGACCAGCGCATACGGCTCACCGAAGCCGAGCGCAGCGACCGGGACGTAGTTGTCTTCGCGCGCGAAGATCAGCGGCATAGGGATCTCGAGGGTCGCGCAGGCGCGTTTGACGATCGAGAAGACGCGCGGGTACTGCCGCTCGTGGATCATGACCGAGGAGCCGATCAGGCGGCCGCGCGCGAGCGTGACGTAGAGCATCGCACCGACGACGAAGAGCGCGACCTGGGCGGGTCCGATCGATTCGTGCAAGACCGCCGCGATCGCCAGCGCCGCCGGGAACGCGAGCGGAACGGTCAGCCAGAAGGCTAGCCGTTCTTGGGGATCGCGAAGCGAGGACGGTCCATCGAAGAGGTAGTGCACTCGGCTTTCTCGCTCGCGGGAGCCCCGCTTTCCTCTACCGACGGTGCGAGTTTGATGCCGCGCCCGCCGTTGCGCTTGACCACATACATCCCGTGATCGGCGGCCCAGATCAGCTCGGCGGCGGTCCGGCCTGCCGGCGGATGCACGGCGATACCGATCGAGGCGTTCATCCGGAACGACAACGCCGAGAATGCCGAAGAGGGCGGCGACAGGTAGATTAACGGGCCTCGCTCCAAGCGGGGCCTCTCCTGTTTCCTTGTCTCATCAAGTTGTTAGTGACGGCGCGCGGAACGAGGTGTAGGCTAGGTCTATGAACCATACGCGCGTGATCGCCCTTGGGCTCATTCTCTCCCTGGTCGCGGCGACGCCGGTATCGAGCGACGGCGGCCTGCACAAGATCAAGCACATCGTGATCGTGATGCAAGAGAACCGTTCGTTCGATAGCTACTTCGGCACATTCCCGGGAGCGGACGGCATCCCGATGAAGGGCGGCATACCCCTCGCGTGCATCCCGAAGCCGAGCGGCCCGTGCACGCGTCCGTATCACGACACCGGTGATGTGGACGCCGGCGGCCCGCACAGCGCGGCGAACGCGACGGCAGATATCGACGGCGGACGGATGGACGGCTTTATCGGCCAGGCCTCGAGCGGACGCCGCAAGTGTCTCGATGTGACGAATCCCGCCTGCACCAATGGCGCGCTTGCGACGGATACGATGGGGTATCACGACGCGGGCGAAATCCCGAATTACTGGGCGTACGCGCGCGACTTCGTGTTGCAGGATCGCATGTTCGAGCCGAACGCGTCGTGGAGCTTGCCCGAACATCTGTTCCTCGTCTCGGAGTGGTCGGCGAAATGCTCCGTGCTCGGCGATCCATCGAGCTGTGTGAACGAACTGCAGAAGCCGGATTCGCCGGCCGATTTCGGACACCGAAAGCGGAAGGCGGCGCCCGCGCCGGGACGACCGGACTACGCGTGGACCGATCTCACCTATCTCTTGCACAAGAACCAGGTGAGCTGGGCGTACTACGTGATGTCGGGTAGCGAGCCGGATTGTCAAGACGACGCGGCGATGACGTGCCCGACGGTGAAGCAGTCGGCGCGCACGCCGGGCATCTGGAATCCGCTACCGTCGTTCGACACCGTCAAACAGGACGGTGAAACGAACAACGTCCGTGACATGTCGCAGTTCTTCGTCGCCGCGAAGAACGGGACGCTACCGGCGGTCTCGTGGCTCGCGCCCGCGAATACGTACAGCGAACATCCGCCGGCGCTCGTGAGCAAGGGGCAAGCGTACGTCACGGGCGTCATCAACGCCGTGATGCAGAGCCCCGACTGGGACAGCACTGCGATCTTCCTCACCTGGGATGATTGGGGCGGCTTCTACGATCACGTCACGCCGCCGACGATTGACGAAAACGGCTACGGCCTGCGGGTGCCCGGGCTGGTCATCAGTCCGTATGCGCGCCGCGGCTTCATCGATCACCAGACGCTCAGCCACGACGCCTACGCGAAGTTCATCGAAGACGTCTTCCTCGGCGGCGCGCGCATCGATCCGAAGACGGACGGTCGCCCGGATCCGCGTCCCGACGTGCGCGAGAATGCCTCGCAGCTAGGCGACCTTCGCAACGACTTCGATTTCGCGCAAGCGCCGCTCGCGCCGGTCGTACTCCCCGGCGGCATAGGGCCGCCGTACGCAAGGCGCTAGAGAGCACTACGAACGCGGAAGCGTCGCGAATAGGGTGGCGACGTAATACACGATCCACGCTAGATTGAAGAGCGCGAGCGCGCGCTGCACGACCTCTGCCCGCGAAGCGATCGCCGCCAGCGTCACGGCGAGCACGAGGGCTTTGAGCCTGCTGTCGGCATCCATCCGGATCGAGCCGTCGAGCAAGAGCGTCTGCACGAAACTCGGCGTGATCGCAAGCGACACGAAGCCCCGTCTTCCGCAATCTTCGTGATCAAACGAGCCGCCCAAGGCCGCTTTCTCATCTCCAAATGGAACGGATTCTCACTCCCAGCCCGGAATTTCCCATATTCAATTGTTTTTCACAAACGTATTGACGGAGCTATATCGTTCTGCTATTGTACTAGTGTACTAGTACGATAGAGTGTTGGTACGGTACACCAGAAAGGTCCTCAAGCATGACACAGCGCCCGTACCGCCCCGAACCGTCCCTGACCCTCGAGCAGCGCGCTCAGGTTCGCCCGATGGCGATCGCACCGAGCCCGATCTTCCAAGGCTGGGGCCCGAAGTTCTAAGAGAGGCATTATGCCCATCATCATGACGGTCGACCCGCGCAGCGGCGTCCCGATCTACCTCCAACTGATCGATCAGATCAAGCGGTCGGTAGCCCTGGGCGTCATGGCGGGCGGCGAGCAGCTCCCCACCGTGAAGCAACT
>JALYSX010000212.1 GCA_030854585.1 Vulcanimicrobiota bacterium | reverse complement strand
GCTCGAGACCCTGCGCGCGACCGACGCGGGCAGTCTGCGCGAGCAGATCTCGAGCCTGCTCACGCGCACCGAGAAACTCGAGACCGCGACCACCAGCCTGACCACCCAGACCGTCACGCTCGTCACCGCCTTGCGCAACCCGACGACCCGCGGCAAGTGGGGCGAGATGCAGTTGCGCAACGTGGTCGAGAAGGCCGGCATGCAGATGCACTGCGACTTCGCCGAGCAGCAGACGATCTCGCTCGAGTCCGGCAAAGCCCGGCCCGACATGACCGTCAACCTGCCCGACAATCGGCGCGTCTTCGTCGACTCGAAGGCCCCGGTCGATGCGTTGCAAACGGCCCTCGATGCGCAGGACGACGACACGCGCAAAGCGCTCGTCAAGCAATACGCCAAGACGCTCCAAGAACACGTCGACGCGCTTGCGAAACGGAACTATCAGAGCGCCGAGGGTTCGGCCGACTTCGTGATCATGTTCGTGCCCGGCGAATCGTTCTTGAGCGCCGCCTGCAACGAGAATCCGATGCTGATCGAATACGCGCTCGACAAGGGCGTGCTCGTCACCGGGCCGCTCGCGTTGATCTCGCTGTTGCGTTCGTTTGCGATGGGCTGGCAGGCCGTCCGCCAGGAAGAGAACGCCAAGCGCATCGCCTCGATCGGTCGCGAACTCTACGATCGGGCGTTGAAATTCGCCGAGCATCTGACCGGCGTACGGAAGAATCTCGAACGCACCGTCGAGTCGTTCAACGGCGCGGTCGGCTCGTACGAGACGCGCCTCCTACCACAGGGTCGCAAGCTCAAAGATGAAGCCGCGCTCTCCGACGACGATCTGCCGGAGATCGGCGTGATCGATACGACCGCCCGTGCGATCACCGCCCTCGACGCGGTCCCGAAACCGGCGACGCGGATCGCGCGCACGCAACAGCTCCCGCTCGGCGGGCACGAAGAGAGCGCGTAGCGATACCTGACTATGGTGCGAGCGTGATCCCCACGGGGCTGCTCAAACCCGAATTGGCGCCGGCGATGGTCCGCGCCGGCGCGACGTTGCCGTTGCTTCCTGCGGCGAATACGAGAATGCTGTTACCGCTGGTGACGTAGATATTGTTCGCGGCATCGAGGCTGATGCCGCTCGGTCCGCTTAAGCCCGTGCTGGAACCGGCGATCGTTGCGATCGGCACGGCGTTACCGCTAGCGCCGGGCGCATATATGGTGATCGTATTTGCGTAGTAGTTCGTCACGTAGATATTTCCGCGCGAATCGACCGCGTCGAAGACCGCACCGCTCATTCCCGTCGCCGAACCGGAGATCGTGCGGATCGGCGCGGCGTTGCCATTGGCTCCGGCCGCATATTCGGTGATGCTATCGATGCCGCCGAATTGGCTCGCGTTGTTGACGAGGTAGAGATTGCCTTGCGCATCGAGCGTCAGCCCGTACGGCTCCGCGATTCCGGTCGCGGCGCCGGCGATCGTCCGAATCGGCGGGATGTTGCCGCTCGCGCTCGGCCCGAAGACGGTCACCGTCTGGGCGAAGAAGTTCGCGACGAAGAGATCTCCCGAGCCGTCGAAGGCAAGTCCGAGCGGACCGCTCAACCCCGTACTGCTTCCGCTGATCGTCGCGACCGGCGCGACGTTACCGTTCGAGCCTGCCGCGTACGCTGTGACCGTTGCATCGCGAAGACCGGAGACGTACGCGGCACCGAGACCATCGACGGCGACGTCATACGGTTCCGCGATGCCGGTCGCCGCGCCGATAACCGTCCGAGTAGGAGCGGTATCGCCGGTCGCACTTGCCGGGGTCACGGTGAGTGAATAATTTCCGAGATCGGCGGCATAGATGTTGAGGGGGTTGTTGGCGGCGACGGGTATCGCGACCGGAGTGCTGTTGGCCGGAAGAAGATTCGGTGCGCTCGCGGTAACGGAGGTTCCGGTCGTCCCTGCAGATCCATTGTAGGTCAGGATGGCGGTTTGATCGGAACTCGCGATCGACGTGGTGCTGAGTGCGAATGCCGACGCATCGGAACTCGCAAGCGTGATGCTGGTAGCGTAGGTGCCGATGATGGTGTGGCCGGCCGCGTCCAGCGCGATCGCGGAGATCGTCGTCGTCGAGGGTGTTCCGGCGGTAAACGACTTGCTCGTCGACGCGAGGGTCACGGACGCGACTACGCCGTTGACGATGACGGTGATACCGAAGGTCGTCGCGCCGATCGTCTGGACCACAGTGGCCTCTCCGAGCACGTTTCCGGTCTCGCCCGCGCCTTGGTAGATCGTCACGGCGAACGTGTCGGTGCCGAACGGCGCGGTGATCGTGACGGCGCACGTGCGCGTCGACCCGGAGCCGGTGCACGCGGAGGAGCCGCCGGCGATATCGGCGACCACCGGCGTGCCACCGTTGACCGCGATCGCTACCGAAGAGGCCGACGGTGAGAGAAAGTCCGGGCGTCGCGTGCTACTCGCATGCGCGTCCTGCGCGAATTGCAACTGAAGCGTTCCGGTAGCGGATCGCGTTCCGGACGACGCCGGCGAAGTGGGGAGACTGTCTCCTCCGCCCGAGCACCCCGCGAGCACGGTGACCAGCGCGTAGCACAAAATGACCCGGATATTCATAGCGAACCTCCAAGGCGCCACTTCGGCGTCGGCCAGTGGGGGCCTCGGGCCGACTCGACGCGGCAACCGCAGCGACCAAGGGAAGCGCTCTAGTCGTCGAAGCGTTCGAACGGGTCGTCCGCTTCGCGGTGGCCGACGTGGTAACCGTGGTTGGGGCAGGCGCGCGCGATCAGGATTCGATTGTCCCCGATCGCCCGCTCGGCATCTTCCCTCGTCGCGTATGCGGCCTTCGGCTTACCGCTGAACTTGAAGCACGCTCGATCCGTAGTGCGCTGCTGCCGCCTGGTCGCCATGCGGCTGGCTTCTCGGCGCGATCGGATGGCCCCCTTTAGGGGCAGCCCGTATCGACGCGATAGTACACGACGTGATCCTGGCCGGAATGCTCGTTATTATACTGGATTTCGTGAATGGCGAATGCCGCAAACCCGTGTGGAATCGCATTGACGTTACAGAGGCGCGGAACGAAATGAATCTGTCGCTTGTTGCCGGATCCTTTAAAATGCGCATCCATGATATAGCCCGAGCCTGCGGCGTAACAACACTCGTTAGCGAAAAACGTCGAGTCCGGCTGAATCTCGACTTCTGGCTGGATTTTGGCGCTTCGGGAACCCGCAAAGGAGTGATGGATTTCAATAATGAGCGGGCGCGCGCCATTGTTTTTGATGGCGACATAGCCATTATGGAGGTTGAGCGCCAAGACGGGCACGGTACTCAGCGCTAGTAATGCGAGCACCGCTAGGAAGCCCATGCGCACTTTTTTCATCGGGAGACCCCATTCAAAATCGAGAGT
>JALYSX010000184.1 GCA_030854585.1 Vulcanimicrobiota bacterium | reverse complement strand
GTCGAGCGCAGAACTGCCGCAGCGCAACTCAGGGCGTGGTACCGCGAGGTATTCACCGACGCGCGTACCTTGGGTCGCGGAGAACAGCGGCCTGATGGCGAAGAGCCTGAACGGTGATCGACCACGGCGTTTACCCCGACGTCGAGCACGGGAACGAATTCGAGGACGACTACGACCGCGCTGATTACGTGCACCGTATCTGCGCGGCGAGTGACTTCGGCGTGCCGCCCGATCGCGACACGATCACGTTATTCCGCGATTGGCGCGACATTTTCGATCGCTTCCCGATCTCTCAGTCACCGTCGTACCATGCGCTGCGCGCGCACTTCCGCTGGCCTGCGGTACCGATGGAACCGAGCTTCCATCCGGCGCGATGGGAGACGTTAGACGCGATCGAAGGCCGCGACGACCCCTGTCGGGATCTCGTGTAGCCGTCAAGCAACGTTCCGGCAGTGGACTCAGCGAAAGCGCGGCGGATGCCGCCGGTCGTAAGCTCGTGGAACGAATGGAACCCGCTCGAGCAGGTCATCGTCGGAACGGCGCCCGGCGCGGCCGAGATCGCGTACGAGCGCCGGCGGCACCATACTCCGCAGCTGATCTACGAGGCCGAACGATGCTGCGAGGTCAAGCGACTCCAATGCCGAGATCCCAGGCCCGCACGTGGTTGTTCACCTCGCGCTTTCGAAAGGGCGCCTTCGGCTGGAAGGGTTCGAAGACCGCGGTCGAGCGCATAGCGCAAGCCGTCGCCGAGATCAAGAAGGCCGCTCGCACCGATAGGGTCGCCGCCGCAGAAGGCGCGATAACGCTCATCGAGCGCCTCTCGCCGGCACTCGAACACGTCGATAGTTCGTCCGGCGCGCTCGGGTCGGCAGTGAACTGGGCGATCGCGGAGATGGTTCCGCTCATCGGCGGAGCACCGGTCGACGAAACGACGCGGCGGTGCTGGCTCGAGCGATTGTGGGAAGCCTTCGTCGCCGACCAGATACCGTACATCGAGCTGCTCGGCGACTATTGGGGCGAACTCTGCGCAATGCCGAAACTCGCGTCCGAATGGGCCGAGCGGCTCACCTCAGGCGTGCTCGAAAGCTTCCGGCCCGATCGTCGAGTCGGTGGCGGCTTCTTCCACGGGACGATGGCATGCTTCAGCGCCCTCATCGCTGCGCAGCGAACCGACGCGCTGCTCGAGCTGATCGAACGGAGTCCGCGGAAATGGTGGGAATACCGGCGCTGGGGCGTTCGGGCGTTGCTGGCGCAAGGAAAGCGTGCCGAGGCGCTACGATACGCCGAAGCATCGCGCGACGGAACGCGGAACGACGACTTGTCGATCGCGCGGGCCTGCGAGGCAATTTTGCTCGAGTCGGGTTTCCCAGAGGAAGCCTATAACCGCTACGCGATCGCCGCGAGCGCGCACGAGCCGACCTACATCGCACGCTATCGAGAGCTCGCCAGAAAATACCCGTTGAAGCCGCCTGCGGAGCTCCTCCGCGACTTGATCGTGACGACGCCGGGAAGCGAGGGCAAGTGGTTTGCCGCCGCCAAGTCGGCCGGCCTCTTCGACGAAGCGATCGAGCTCGCGCGCTCGACTCCGTGCGATCCGAAGACGCTCAGCCGTGCCGCACGTGATTTCGGAGAAAAGCGTCCTGCCTTTGCCTGCGAAGCGGCGCTTGTGGCGCTGCACTGGTTCGCCGAAGGCGTCGGCTACGAGATCACCGGTTACGATGTCGTCGACGCCTTTCATCGCGGCCTTGCCGCCGCCGAGCGGCTGAACGAGGTCGATGCGTATACCGCACGCGTGGCCGCCGTCATGGCGAGTGGCAACGCGTTCGTCCGGGAGGCGTTGCGACCGGCGCTCCGATAGCTACGGACAATCGTCGCCGCTACAGGGCGCGCTACGCGGCGATCGGAGCCTTTCTTGGACGGCCGCCCTTGCGGCCATTCTCGCGCGATGCAGCAGCCTTTTTCGGCGTTGAGCGGCCTCGCGTCCGATGGCCCATCGCTTTTGAAAAAACTGAGCCTAGTTCGTCCGCAAGAAGACCGGGCACATAGATGTCGACATCGAGCGTGCGAAATGAAATACCGTCACCGCCCGGCTGAATCTCGACTTTGGTGAGGTCGCTGGGAGCAGCATTTTTGAGCTCGCGGATCTGCGAACGAGGAACGCTTACGGTGATGCCTCGTCGGAACGTCAAATCAAGTGCGTCGTGCGTGCGGTCGTAACGTGCCCGTACAACATCGAAGGGCTCACCCTTTTTCGCTTTCTTGACGCCGCGCTTGTACATTACATCGGTGAGCGATGGCACCGCGATCCGCGCCGGGGCTTTAGCCATTGTACTTCTCCCAGAGACCGGCGAAGTAGCCGAAGTGTTCGCCGACTAGCTCGCGTGCCTTTTGAACGTCGCGCCGTGACATTCTAATGATATCGTAAGGCGTGAGCGACCTGTCAAAAGTATCTTGCACTTTGTTCGCCCCTTGATCACGTGCACGTGGGGCTTGTGACCGCGTTCGTCCCGTGTATTGACGACGATACGAAACCCATCGAGCTCTTTACCCGGCACGCCACATAATAACCTACGCGGCTTGGGTTAGTCAAGCCCACCGATCTCGTATAGCGGTCAAGCAGACCGACGTGCGCCGCTTGGGTCGCCTGCAATCGTATTCCACCGCTCGAAACGCCTTGAGATCGCTGACGACGGGGTGTTTCCGTAACGCCCTTAGCTGTGTTTCAGCGACGCGTGCCGTGCGCCTGCACGAGTTCATCGTAGCGCGCAATCCGGACGCGGCGAGCCGTTTGCCGTACGTAGTCCGTCGAGCTGGAGAGAGCGGTGCGCTCGGCTGCCCGCCGTACTACACGTGGTTCGCTATCGAGAAGGCGTCAGCCATTTCATCTTGCTCGTTTCGCTTGATGCCGAGCGTGCTCGCGATAGCGCGCCAATGGCGGACCGCATCTCCGACGCGAGTGATGATCTCGCTTGCCTGGACGTCCTTGATGCGAAAATACGGCGCAACGGATCGTACCAGATCGAGATCGAGCGCGTTGTCCGTCTCATCGA
>JALYSX010000176.1 GCA_030854585.1 Vulcanimicrobiota bacterium | reverse complement strand
TATCAGCATCGTACGGTCGGCGCCGCGCCTCCCCCGGTCGGTCTCTATTCGCCCCGAGCCCTAAAACGGGCCCGGACGATTCTCGAAATGCGCTTGCTGGAGCTCCGGGCCGCTCGCCTCGAGTGCGTCCGGGAAACCCTAGAAAGAGCCCTGTTCGGCACGACGTCAGAGATATGGCACTGTGCGAAACAAAGCCAGGCTCTCCACGATACGTGAGGAAAAGCGGGCGAGCCGGGCTTGACCTTCACGTAAGGTGAGGCCGTAGGCTTGCACTTCGCAGTCGAAATCGTGGAGGTATCGTGATCGAGTCACCGCAGGCAGAAGCGCCCAAGGCCAACGGCCTTTCGACGCTGCTCAACGTCATCGCGGCCCCAAAGGAAGCCTTCGAGACGCTCCGCGAGGCACCGACCTGGGGCTGGGCGATGATCGTCACCCTCGTGCTCATGGTCGTCGGTGCGTTCATGATGGTTCCGGCCATCGTCCACGCCTTCGACGCTTCGTGGCAGCAGACGGTGGCCGCCGATCCGAGAATGGCCGGCATGTCGGCGGACAAGCTCGCGCAAACAAAATCGTTCTTCGGGGCGATCTTCCAGTTCTCACCGCTGTTCGTCATCTTCGGCGTTTTCATCGGCGTGCTGATCCAGACCGTCGTCCTGCTGATATTCAACGCCATCGGCCGCGGTAGCGGCACGTTCAAGACGCTCTGGGCCTCTGCGTGGAACGTCGCGATCACCGCCGGTATCGCGAGCGTCTTGCTCGGCGTCATCGTGATGTTGCGCGGTGCCGACAGCTTCGTGACGCAGACCTCGGTGCAGGGCGCCATGCCCAGCCTCGCGCTGATCGCTCCGCATCTCGGCAAGCTCACGAACTTCCTCGGTGCGTTCACCCCGTTCAGCCTCTGGGGCGCGTGGTTGATCGTACAAGCCATGTTGTTCGTCGCTCGCACGCCAAAAGGCATCGCGTGGACGACCGGGATCATCTCGGTGATCATCCCCGCACTTTTCACCCTGCTCGCTCCCGGCGCGAAGTAACCGGGCGCACATCCATGATCGGAGATCGGCGTTGAAGGTCGCTCGTTCCCTACCCGCGCTGGCCATCGTCGGAGCGCTCGCATGCGTCCCGGCGATCGCGGCGGCGCAGACCCAGGCGCTCGGTCTTAGCGATGCCGTCAACTTCGCGCTCGCCCACAACGTGGGCGTCGCTCAGAGCGCGGCCGCGTCGACCCAGGCCGACAACGCGCTCGCGCGCCAGAAGACGCAATCGTATCCGACCGCGAACGCGCAGTTGCAGAGCTTCATGCAGAAGAGCAGCAACTATGGCGGCGGGTACGCCGTCATCGGCGTCTCGCAACAGAGCGTCACGAGCCAGAACACGGCCTCGATCGGCACGCAGTACAACCTGAACGCGGGCGGACTCGGCTTCATCCAGGTCGCCGAATCCCAGGCGCAGGACGACGCCGCGCACGCCAATCTGAACCGCGTCAAAGAGCAGATCGCCGATTCCGTCACGGCCGCCTTCTACGGCATCGCACAAAAGGATGCCATCGTCGCGGTCGACACCGCCGACGCGCAGTATCAACACCAACTCGTGCTCGACGCGCAGGCCAAGGAACGCGCGGGCGTGGCGGCCGGCGTCGACGTGCTGCGGGCGCAGGTCAACGAAAAGCAGAGCCAGTCGGCGCTGCTTGCCGCGCAAGCCGACACGCAGAACGCCCGCGAGTCGCTGGCCCAATCGATCGGCGCACCGCTGAACGTCACGTTCGCGATTCCCACGACGATCGCGCAGCCGGCCCTGCCCAACGGCACGATCGACGCGCTCGTCGAGATCGCGCAGAACTCCCGCCCGGACGTCTCCTCGGCCCGGCTCGGACTGCGCAGCGCGAAGTTGGTCCGCAAGGCCTACACCCGCGAGCTCTTCCCGACCATCAATCTCGGCGCGTCGTTCGGCAATCAGAACTCGCCGACAACGACCGTCCTCGAACAGAACAGCATCGACCAGCAGTTCGCGCTGACCAATCAACAGCGCATCGCGAACGGCCTGCTGCCGTTGCCGCTCTCGGCCAAACCGATCGTGCCGCGCGGGACCGTCGGCTACTGGCAGATCCAGGCCGTCACCACATTCACGCTGCCGCTCGTCGATTACGGCGCGCGCCACACCGAACGCACCAGCGACGACGCCGCCATCGCATCCGCCGAAGCCGCGCTCACGTCCGCATCCGGCCAAGCCGAACTCGACGTCCGACAGGCGTATCGCGCCGCGCAGACCGCGCAGGCGCAACTCCAGTTCGCGACCGATGAATCGACCCTCGGCCGCGAAGCCGCCCGGATCGCGCAGATCCAATACCAGAACGGGATCATCGCGCTCTCCGACGTTGTGCAGGCCGAGCAGACATCGGTCCGCGCGCAGTCCGATCTGATCGCGGCCCGCGTCGCCTACGTCACCGCCGTCGTGAAGCTACGCATTGCGCTCGGCACCTACGACGCGACTACCGCCGTTGCCGACCTGAAGTAGGAGTTCCATGCAAAAGCGTACCCGCAATCTTCTCATCATCCTCGGGGCGATCGTCGTTCTGATCTTGATCGCCGTGGTCAGCAGCCGCGGAAAGCACGACCTGCCCGAAGTCAAGACGCAGAAACTCGCGCTCACGACGTTCGACACGAAGCTCCCGGAAAGCGGGACGATCCAACATCCGGGCGTGCAGACGATCCCGGCGCTGGTCGGCGGCAATCTCGGACGCATGTATGTCAGGGCCGGCCAAGCGGTCATAGCCGGACAACTGCTCGCGACGGTCGACAACCCGACGCTCAACTCGACGGCTGCCGGCTCGTCGGTCGACTATCAGTCGGCGGTCGCCAACGTTTCGAGCGCGCAGGTCAACGAGCAGAACGCCAAGGTCCAGTACCAGGCCGCCGCCGAGACCGCGAAGAGCAACTACGACGAAGCTCTCCGCATCTACACGGCCGACAACAATCTCTATCAGAACAAGGCGATCGCGCGCAACCAGGTCGACATCGATCGCGCCAAGATGGATCAGTCGAAGGTCCAGTACGACCAGGCGGTCCGCCAACTCCAACTCGGCGCCGTCTCGGGCTACGGTCAGAACAGCGTCCAGTACGCGCGGACGGCCGCGACCAAGGCCCAGATCATGAACTCGCAGAGCCAGGAACAGCTCGGATTCACGCGCATCGTCGCGCCGTTCTCCGGCATCATCCAGACGGTCGCGGCGCAACCGTCCGATCCGCTGCGCACGGTCCAGACGGGCGACCCGATCAGCGCGGGGCAGGCGATCTTCACGATCGCAAGCGGCGGCGGGTTCATCGTCAAGGCGCAAGTCGACGAACAGGATATCATCAACGTGAAGGTCGGTCAGAAGGCCGTCATCACGGGCGAAGACTTCCCGAATCACAACATCGCCGGACACGTCGGCGACATCGCGCCGGTCGCGACCAAGTCGACCGATGCCTCGAGCACCGCCAAGCAGGTCCTGACGACCATCGTCATCGACGCTTCGCCGAACTACCTCAAAGACGGTATGAGCGCGAACGTCGATATCTATACCGCTCACTTCGCCCACGTCGTCACCGTGCCAAACGGCGCGATCGTCAGCGAGAAGGGCAAGTCGGTCTGGGTCGTCCGCGATGGGAAGCTCCACAAAGCCCCGATCAAGACGGGCCTCACCAACGAGTCGGTCACGATAGTCACCTCAGGCGTGGTCGCCGGCGATCGGATCGTCACGCAGCCGAATCCGGCGCTCGCGGAAGGAACGGCCGTCAAGATCGCTCCCGCTGCTTCGCCGTCGCCTGCGACCTCGGGTACGTAGCGAGAGGTGTTCCGCTATCTCGAGTACGCGCGCGAGGCGCTCGACGCGCTCTGGCGCAATCGCGCGCGCACCATTCTCACGATGCTGGGCATGATCATCGGCACGTCGTCGGTGATCGCCGTCTTCGGTATCAGCCGTGCAGCCGCGTCGGGGATCGGTTCGACGATCGCGTCGTTCGGCACGCCCGGCTCGTTCATCCAGGTCGATAACCAGCAGAACTTCCCGCAACGCGCCGCCATCCAGTACCGCGACATCGCCTCGATCGCCGCCCAGACCGCGGGCGTGGTCGACGCGGTGATGCCGATCTACGGTTCGACGTTCAAGGTCCGCGAGGGGAGCACCACCGGATTCGAATCGGTCCAGTCGGTGAGCGCGTACGGGCCGGCCGACATCCTCCCGATGCAAGAGGGCCGCAAGGTCACCCAGGAAGACTTGGACGCGGCGGCGCGCGTCGTGACGATGACGCCGGATATCGCGACCAAATACTTCGGAAAAGGTCCGGCCGTCGGCAAGACGATCACCATAAACGGCTCCGCCTTCCAGGTCATCGGCGTCTACAGCCCGATCAGCGGTAGTCTGTTCAACTCTCTCGCAGGTAGTGGCACGCTCTTCATCCCATACAGCACGGCCCACAACATGATCCCCGGTCCCGTCCAGGCAGTCATCTTCTACCAGAAGCCGGGAACGGACGCCGACCCGGCGATCGCCGCGGTCAAGCGCGCGCTCCAACATATCCACGGCCCGCAAGCGGCCTATATCTCGCAGAACGGCGCGAGCGCGCTCGGGACCTTCCAGAGCGTGCTCGACATCATCGCGACCGGTCTCTCGGCGATCGGCGCCGTCGCGCTCGTCGTCGCCGGTATCGGCATCATGAACATCATGCTCGTCTCGGTCGTCGAGCGTACGCGCGAGATCGGCATCCGCAAGTCGATCGGCGCGAGCAAGCGCGACATCATGCTCCAGTTCCTGATGGAGGCGACGATCCTCTCGCTCCTGGGCGGCGGTACGGGTCTCGCGCTCGGCCTGCTCACCACCATCGGCGTCGCATCGTATATCTCATCGCAACTCGGCGCAGCGATCATCCCGTACGTCCTGTTGGTCGGACTCGCGATGGTCTTCTCGCTCACCATCGGCGTCGTTTTCGGGACCTATCCGGCCCTGCGTGCCGCCAACCTCGATCCGATCGAAGCGCTGCGTTCGTAATGCCGTATCTCGAAGAAGCCCTCCGGGTTCTGCTCGGCAACAAGATCCGTTCGCTGCTGACGGTGACCGGGCTCATTATCGGCGTCGCGGCCGTGATCGCGATCCAAGTCCTCGGCAACGGCATGGCCGGCGCCGTGACCGGTGCGCTCGGCACGCTCAACGACCATGCTTTCATACTCTTCCCGAACTCGCAGCAAGGCGATTTTCGACGTGCGGCCATCCGCCTGAGCGAACTCGACGACATCAAGGCCACCGTCCCGGGCGTCGTCGAGGCGATTCCGGCCGGCTCGACACGCGATCTGGTGCACGTCGGACACGCGCTCAGTCGGCTCGCGATCTACGGCGATTCGGACCAGCGCTTCAACATCGCTCCGCTCGCACAGGGTGCGGCTTTCACGCCCGAGGACGTCGCGACGCGGGCGATGGTCTGCATCCTCACCGACAACGCCTACAAGAAGCTCTTCCCCGACGGCGGCGACGCCCTCGGCAAGAGCATCTACATCGGCAATAGCCGCTTCGTGGTGGTCGGGGTTCAGGCGCCGCCGCGGACCGGCATTCTCAACGCGACCTTCGGCGGCGACGTCGCGATCCCGTACACGTCGTACATCTCGAAGTACATCCGCGGCGGCACCATCTTCGCCGCGCGCTTCGTACTGGCCGACGACGCTCCGCTGGCCGAGACCGAAGCGGCCGTCATCAAGCGCTTGCGCGAACTCCATAAGAACGATACGAGCGCGCAGTACCAGACCTTCGACAAAGCCAGCTTCGCGTCGGGCATCGGCGGCATCTTCGGCGCGATGACGATGGTCGTCGCGCTGATCGGCGCGGTCTCACTGCTCGTGGCCGGCATCGGCATCATGAACATCATGCTCGTCTCGGTCACAGAGCGCACCCGCGAGATCGGCGTGCGCAAGGCGATCGGTGCGACCCGCACCCAGATCCTGCTGCAGTTCTTCATCGAGGCACTGGCGCTCTCCACCGTCGGCTGTCTGATCGGGCTCGTCATCGGCCTTGCGATCGGGTGGGCCGTCAACACCTACGCGATCGTCAAGATCACCGGTACGGTCGCGCCGATACCGTGGGTCCAGGCCACCGTCATCGCGGTCGGCTTCGCGACCGTCGTCACCCTCGCGTTCGGAACCTATCCCGCTTACCGGGCCGCCGGCCTGGATCCCATCGAGGCCCTTCGATATGAATGACATTGCGATCGATATCCGCGACGTGACGCGGACGTACACGATGGGCGAGGTCCAGGTCAACGCGCTCCGCGGCGTCTCCTTTACGATCGCGCGCGGCGAATATGTCGCGATCATGGGCCCCTCGGGCTCCGGGAAGTCGACGATGATGAACGTCATCGGTTGCCTGGATCGTCCATCGACCGGGTCGTATCGGCTGGACGGCACCGACGTCTCCAAGCTCGACGACAACCAACTCGCCGAGATCCGCTTGAAGAAGCTCGGCTTCATCTTCCAGGGCTTCAACCTGCTCGCGCGGACCGACGCGATCAAGAACGTCGGCCTGCCGCTCTTCTACGCCGGCCTTCCGGCGCGCGTGCGCAACGAACGCGCGGTCGCGGCGCTGACGGCGGTCGGTCTGAGCGACCGGACGCATCACAAGCCGAACGAGCTCTCGGGCGGTCAGCAGCAGCGCGTGGCGATCGCGCGCGCGCTGATCAACGATCCGACCGTCCTGCTCGCCGACGAGCCGACCGGCAACCTCGACACGGCGACCAGCGCGGACGTGCTCGGGCTCTTCTCCCGACTCCATTCCGAAGGGCGTACGATCATCATGGTCACCCACGACGAGGATATAGCGAGCAACGCCGCCCGCGTCATCCGCCTCCGAGACGGCCTCGTGGTTTCGGACGGGCCTTCGCAGAAGATCTCCTAAGTCTCGCCGAAGAGGCGAGGCGATGAGCGTTGAGTTCCTCGAAGCTTCGGTAGCGCCCCATTTCCAGATCGACGGCGAGTTCGCGCGCGCCGAGCCCTTCGGCTCCGGCCACATCAACCGCACCTACCTCGCCCACTACCGCAACGGGAACGGCGGCCTGCGCTACGTCTATCAGCAGATCAACGATAAGGTCTTCACCGACGTGCCGGCGATGATGCAGAACATCGCGCGCGTCACCGACCACGTCCGCGACAAGCTCGCTGCCGGCGATGCAGACGACGCGCACCGTCGCGTGCTCACCCTGGTGCCACCGATCGCGCGTACCGATAGCGGCTACGACGCGCTCCGCGCCGAGGATGGCAGTTGGTGGCGTGCGTACCGCTTTATCGACGGTGCTCGCACGTACGACACGTTCGACGATCCGGAGCGCGCCTATCGCGCTGCCAAGACGTTCGGCTGCTTCATCGCGATGCTCGCGGACCTCGGGGGCGATCGCCTACACGAGACCATCCCCGCTTTTCACGACACGCCGAAACGCTACG
>JALYSX010000167.1 GCA_030854585.1 Vulcanimicrobiota bacterium | reverse complement strand
GTCGAAGCGTGGTGCGGCCCAGGACTAGCCGCGTCGGCGCGTCGTCATCGACTACGCGGGAGAGGACGGTCACGCGACGACCGACCGCACGATCCGGCCGCTGGGCCTATACTTCTGGGGCAAGGTTTGGACGCTCGCGGCCTGGTGCGAGCTGCGCGACGACTTTCGCAGTTTCCGCGTCGACCGAATCGCCCGGCCACGGCTGGGTGACGAATTTCCGGAGGAACCGCACAAGACACTCGACGTCTACCTCGCGCGCGTGCACGCGCCGTCCTGATGCCGCACCAACACCTCGTCGAGCGGCTTCTTGGTCAACGTGGGAACCTTCGCGTCGTCGGCCGCATAGCCGATCGGGATCACCACGTATGCGCGCTCGTTGCTCGGCCGGTCGAGGAGCTTCGCAAGAAATCCCATCGGGTTCGGGGTGTGCGTCAGCGTCGAGAGGCCGGCATGCGTCAAACTGGCGAGGAAGAATCCGACTGCGATCCCGACGGACTCGTTCACGTAGTAGTGCTTGCGCTTCCGGCCCTCGCGCGGTGAAGTGCCGTCGTGATATCCGTAGGCTTGTGCGAATACGACCGCGACGAACGGCGCCGTCGTGATGTGCTCCTTGTGCCAGTCGGTACCAAGCGGCGCGAGCGCATCCAGCCACTCGTCACTCGCCCGCCGTTCGTAGGTCTCCCACTCTTCATGCTCGATCGCCGCCCGCAAGCGAGCTTTGGTCGCTCCGTCCTCGACGAGCACGAACGTCCACGGCTGCTGATTCGCGCCGCTAGGTGCGAGCGCAGCGGCGCGGACCGCATTTTCGATCAGCTCCCAAGGTACCGGCTCTGCGGAATAGCTGCGAATAGTCCGGCGCCGGCTCATCTGCTCGAGAAAGCGGCGAGAGTCGTGAAGTGCGTGAACGTCGCCCTTGCGCAGAACCGGCGCGCACTCCATCGGTGCGCGTTGAGCGCGTTCGAGATAGGCGGTGAGTCGGGGTGAAAGCGGGCGCAGTTCGTCCGAATCCATACAAGGAGGTTCGTCTGCCGAGAAGTCGCTTCCCCGGCCTCGCAGCCTCGCGGGCTGCGAACGACGGCGCCAGGTAAGCGCGCTTACTGCACGGCGTAAGCGCGTGGTCAGTCGGCGCCGTCAGGTCGCCGTGCTCGGGCATCGCGACGACGCCCCGGTCATCTCCGAAGACGCGCGGCCTTCGCGCACCTTACGTCGCCGCTCGTCCGCGCGGCGCGATGGCTCGACGAGCCCGGCGGCGCGATCGTCGTGATCCATCCCTAAACCGCGGGGGCGGAGGACGATCAGCTCCGCCGCTGCTGCGGCGCGCGTGCCGACCGCGCTAGCACACAGGCTCGTTGCGACTCTATGACGTCCGTTGCACCGCTTCGGGTAAGGCGACGACGAACGTTTGGACATCATCGCTTCGCCTTCATGCACCAGTAGGCGGCCTCGAGCGGATAGCTTATCGACGCGCGCAGGCAGACACAGGCGAAGACTACATCCAACGAGCACTCAGGACCGGCGGCCATATACCGAAAGCCGCCGGTCGACTCGTCGACGCACGCCTCGATCCCATGGTCGCGCAGGAACTGGACGACCACCTCAGCATTGAAGTCGTCGGCCTGCACGAGGCCGGCCATGTTCTGGTGCTGGCCATTCGTCACATCGGCCATCGATGCGCGAAACTCGGAGAGCGGCGCCATCACGCGGTCACCGGACCGGGTTGACGAAACGAACGCCCTTCGGAAAAGTCGCGCCGAGGGCTCGACGTTGATACGTCGAACTTGCAAATTGTCATTCGATGTTTACTCCATCGAGTGACGGGCTCGGTCGGTGCTTAGAACACCGGCCGGGCCGCTTAGTAATAAATCGCGAAGTACTCGCTACGAAATCATAGCACGAACGTGCGTTCGTATCAACGCCTCTACGAAACTAAATTCAATGCGTTCGCGACTAGACCGCCATCGCCGACCTCGTGCTCGGCGCGGTCCCTGCGCGACGAGTCGCCGAAATTCGTCGCGCTCGACGACTGGATGCCGCGCGACGAGGACGAGCGCAATGTCGTCGCCATGCTTGAAACGGCCGCGCCACGCCTCTGCCGACCTCGCTTGATGTCGTTGACTATCCGCGACGGTTTGCGCCCGCACCGCTGACGAAATGGGGCGTTTACAATCGCACCAAGGGCACGTATAAGCTGGCGCTCTCCTACGGACATGTTGACTCCAACGTAGTGAGGTTTACGTACGAGTAACGCGGCGACTTACGTCTTTCCCGAGAAGGTCGACGCGGTTAAGAAGCTCCGACTGACCCTCCTCGGACGCGACCCCAGGCGCAGCGTGCGGCAGATCGTCCCGCGGAGTGGTGTGTGAGCAACCATAAGGCCGCCTCTTGTGCCGTCGTTCAGCAATTGCCAGGTCACTGCCAACACCCATCTACATGGCCCTGATCGACCCGTTCCGAAACTGGTTCGTGTATCCGCCCATACTCAAGAACATCCGCGCGACCTGGATGAAGCTATAGCTTCATGCCTTTTTTCTCGTCGGTACTTTGGCTCGAGTACGCGCAGGCGCTTTCTTCTTCACTTTGGCCTGATTGAATTCAACAGCGGCACGGATCAGATTTTTTAGAGCACGCTCGTTGATCTTGTCACCCTCGAAAAAATCGATCGCTCGTCTCTGGTTGCCTTCGAGGC
>JALYSX010000141.1 GCA_030854585.1 Vulcanimicrobiota bacterium | reverse complement strand
CTGCTCGACTTCCGGCACGTACCGCGCGGCACGTTCGTGTTCCACTGCCACATGCTCTATCACGAGGACCGCGGCATGATGGCGACCATCCGGGTGGAGTGAACTCCCCTTAGTGTCCGAAGAGGCGCCCCGCATTGACCGGTGCGCCTCGCATGGCGGCCTGCCCGAGGTTCCACTTCTTCAGCAGCGCGTCGTAAGTGCCATCCGCGATCGCCGCCAGGAGCGCGGTCTGCACGGCGTCGCGTAGCGCGCCCCGGTGCTTGGCGATCGCGATACCGTAGGGAACGACGTCGAACTGCTTTCCCGCGATCTCGTACCTACCGCGCGAACGCTGAGCGAGGTACGAGACGACCGGATAGTCCGCAAGGTGCACGTCCGATCTGCCCGAGGCAAACGCCTCGTATGCGTGTTGATCGGTATCGAAGGTGAGGATCCGTATCGGACCGAGATGAACGGCCGTACACGAAGCCGACTGTGCGCGCAGGTCGGCCTCGGACGAGGTCCCGCCTTGAACGTCGACGCGCAGGCCACAGAGCCCACCGAGGTTCATAACGTGGCGCGCGTTCCCGCGAGCTACGAGCATGCCGGTGCCGACCTGCAGATAGTCGACGAAGTCGACCGAGCGTTCGCGGGCCCGCGTATCGGAGATCGACGAGACGCCCGCATCCAGCGACCCGGTCGCAACCGCGGCGAGCAACGAGTCGAAATTATGATTGCGCTGGTCGAGCGACCGGCCCATTCGCGTCGCGATCGCGCGGATCAGGTCGACGTCGAATCCGCGCGGCGAGCGATCGCCCGGGATGTAGAACTCGAGCGGCGCGTACGAGACGTCGGTCCCGACGGTCAGGGGCGAGCCGCTCGCGCCTGCCGGAGCGGCGCCGGCGATGCAGAGCATCGCAGCGACCAAAGAGAATAGACGAGCGAACGGACGCGTCAAAGGATGCTCCTTGCAGAGTCGCAGTCTCGAACCCGCCGCCTAGTTCATCGGCACGAGGACCGTGCAACCCTGGTCGTGCGCATATCGAATCGCATCAACTTGAAGTAAAGAACCCCGAATCGCTCGGGGCTCTTTACTTCAAATGGCGACGCTGGTGGGGCTCGAACCCATGACCTCCGCCGTGACAGGGCGGCGCTCTAACCAACTGAGCTACAGCGTCAAAACCGAACCGGGGTTGGACTCACCCCTCTTCGCTACAAGGCGAGAGTGTACCCTACGCACGGTGCCGGGTCAAGCTTCATCGTCGGGACGAAAAAGCCCCGGCCCGATCGCCGAGGCTCTTCCTCCAAACTTGGGCACGGTTGGGATTGAACCAACGACCCCCCGCGTGTGAAGCGGATGCTCTCCCACTGAGCTACGCGCCCGGACTCGTCCACCCTCGGACAAGGCGAAATGGTATCCTATCCGGCCCCTCCGTGTCCAGCACGTTTCCCCGAGGGGTCCAAAACCCGTGCTCGGAAGAGGCTCCCTATGCTCGATGGCTTTCCTCTCATCACCCGGTTCAGCGTCCCCTTCGCCGACATCGACATGATGCGGCACGTGAACAACGTCGCCTACATCCGCTGGGCCGAGACCATGCGCGCCGAGTACTTCGCGCGGGTGATGGGCACCGACATCAACGGACGCCACGGGATGATCCAAGCGAGCATCCAGTTCGAGTATGAGCGCCAGCTCTCGTATCGCGAGGCGATCGTCGTCGGCTGTTCGATCCCCCGAGTCGGCAACAAGTCGTTCGACTTCGAATACGAGGTCTGGAGCGTCGATGCCGGGCACCGGGCTGCGCGCGGCACGACCGCGATGGTCGCCTTTGATTTCGCGGAGAACCGGACGATCGCGGTGCCGGACGGCTGGCGCGTCGCGATCACCGCCTTTCAGGCCGGCTCGCAGCAGATCTTCTCGTGAGCCTGGCTGCGGTCGCCCTCTCGACCCTGCTCGATCGCGGACTGCTCGACTTCTACGCCTACAACGGAGGAGAGGCGTACCGGACCTACGCGCAGGCCGCAGCCGCCTACCCGTCCGCCGCGATGGCCTACTGGGGCGAAGCACTGGCGCTCGGACCGAACGTCAACGAACCGCTCACGCGTGCGAATTTCGAAGCAGCCCGTTCCCCGATTCTTAGAGCTCTCGCTTCTTCTTCCGTGACACCGCGCGATCGCGACCTGATCGCGGCGCTGACGCTTCGCTACGCGGGGACCTGGGACCGGCATGAGGCCGACGAGAACGCCTACCGCGCCGCGCTCGCGGCGCTGGTCGCGAAATACCCCGATGACGACACGGTCGCGATGCTCTACGCCGAAGCGCTCGCCGACGGACCTCAGGAC
>JALYSX010000087.1 GCA_030854585.1 Vulcanimicrobiota bacterium | reverse complement strand
GCCCCGCAGGGCTCGCGAAGCCAGGCCGCGGGCGCACCTGGCGCCAATCCTGGCGGGATGGCAAAGGCGCGCGCGGTCTTCTTCTGTTCGGGGTGCGGATTCGAATCGACGCGCTGGCTCGGTCGTTGCCCGCAATGCGACGCCTGGAACACCTTCGACGAGCGCCCATTCGCGGTCGCGGGGGCGCGCGCCACGACGCGCGCCGTCTCGCGCGCGACGACCTCCGGCCCGATTCCGCTCGGCGCTATCGAGTCCGCGCGGGTCGCACGCGTCAGCACCGGCCTGCCGGAGTTCGATGCCGTCCTCGGCGGAGGCATCGTCCCCGGAAGCCTCACCCTGGTCGGCGGGCCGCCGGGCGCCGGCAAGTCCACCCTCGCACTGCAGATCGCGGCGCGCCTGGCCGAAGCCGGAACCGTCGTCTACGTCTGCGGCGAAGAGTCGGCCGCCCAGGTCAAGCTTCGCGCCGCGCGCTTGAAGATCGAGTCGGGACTGCTGGTCTTTCCGGAGACGAACCTACGCGCCGTGCTCGATACGCTCGACAAGGTTGCGCCGTCGGCGCTCATCGTCGATTCGATCCAGACCGTCTGGCTGCCCGAATCCGAATCATATGCCGGCAGCGTCGCGCAGATCCGCGACTGCACGCAGGCGCTGGTCGAATACTCGAAGCGCACGGACTGCGCGACCTTCATCGTCGGCCACGTCACCAAGGACGGCGCGATCGCGGGGCCGCGTCTGCTCGAACATCTGGTCGACACGGTGCTCTACTTCGAAGGCGAGAGCAGCGGCGACTACCGGATCCTACGCGCATACAAGAATCGGTTCGGATCGATCGACGAGATCTGCGTCTTCGGCATGCACGACGACGGTCTACGCGAGATCGCCAATCCGTCGGAGCTCTTCCTCTCGCATCGCGGCGCGCGCCCGAGCGGTTCGTGCGTGGTCGCATCGATCGTCGGCTCGCGCCCGGTGCTGATCGAGGTCCAGGCGCTGGTCGGCGAGACCGCCTACGGCACCCCGCGACGCCTCGCCAACAACGTCGACCCGGCCCGACTCGCGATGATCCTCGCGGTCCTCGAACGGCGCGTCGGCATGCATCTCGGAACGCAGGACGTCTACGCCTCGGTCGCCGGCGGACTGCGGGTCAACGAGCCGGCCGCGGACCTCGGAATCGCGCTTGCGATCGCGTCTTCGTTCCGCAACATCCCGCTCGCACCCGAAGCGGCCGCCTACGGCGAACTCGGCCTCTCGGGCGAACTCCGCGCGGTGAGCGCCTCATCCCGTCGCGATGCCGAAGCACGCAAACTCGGCTATACCACGCTTTACACACCGCAGAACGCGCCGGACATCGCGCAGGCGATCCGACTCGCCTTCGATCGTTGACGACCTTCGAGATCGTTCCGAATATCTCCGAGGGCCGCGACGGTGCGAGCATCGATGCGTGCGTCGCGGCCGTCGAGGCCTGCGGGGCGCAGGTCGTCCATCGCACTAGCGACGAGGCTCATCACCGGAGCGTGCTCACCATCCTAGGCGACGGCGAGAGGCTGGTCGATGCTGCCGTCGCGCTCGCCGGGGTCGCCGTCGCACGGATCGACTTGCGCGAGCATCGTGGCGTACATCCGCGCATCGGCGCGCTCGACGTGCTCCCATTCGTTCCGCTCGGCGATGCGACGCTCGAGGCGGCGGCGACGCTCGCGCGGCGCGCCGCCGAGCGCATCTGGGATAAGCTGCGCGTTCCTTCGTACTATTACGGCGCGGCCTCGGCAAGCGGACGCACCCTTCCGTCCGTCCGTCACGGCCAGTTCGAGGGGCTAGAAGCGCGGACCGACGATCCGGATCTGGGCACGCGCGGCGGTCACCCGACCGCCGGCGCGATCGCGGTCGGCGCTCGCCCGATCCTGGTCGCGTTCAACGTGGACCTCGCGACCGGCGACCTCGCCGTCGCCAAAGCGATCGCCCGGATCCTCCGCGAGCGGGACGGCGGGCTCCGTACGCTGCGCGCGCTCGGTCTACGGTTGAGTCACGAAACGGTTCAGGTCTCGCTCAACGTTACGATGTATCATGCAACCCCGTTGTACCGGGTCGTGGAGACCATCCGCAGCCTCGCGGCCGAGCGCGGCGTAGAGGTCGCCGACAGCGAGTTGATCGGTTGTCTTCCGCGCGAAGCCGTCGAGGCGTCAGCCGCCTACTATCTCGGCATTACCATCTAAAGGAGTCATGGTGCATCGTCGTTCCTTCCTCGCCATCCTCGGGCTGTTGCTCGCGATCGCTCCGGCCGCCGCGACAAGCGCGCAGAGCGCGCCGTCCGCCGATGCGAGCGTCTTCACCACGATTCTCAAGAACGGTCTGCAAGTGATCGTGGTCGAGGACCATGCGGCGCCGGTCGTGCAGGTCGCGACCTGGTATCGCTTCGGCTCGCTCCAGGAGACGCCTGGCAAGACGGGCCTCGCGCACGCGCTCGAGCACATGATGTTCCGCGGAACGACCAACGTCAGCGCGGGCGGCCTGCTCGATACGACGGCGCGTCTCGGCGCCGAGATGAACGGACAGACCGACTACGACTACACCGAGTTCTACTTCACCATGCCGGCCGATCGCCTGGACGTCGGTCTCTACCTCGAATCCGATCGCATGCAACATGCGATGATCCGACAAGTGGATTGGAACGTGGAGCGCGGTGCCGTGCTCGCCGAACTCGACGGCGACGACTCGTCGCCGTTCTTCAACCTGCTCGCGCGCGTGCGAGCCGCCGCCTATCCCGGCGATCCGCACGGCCGCACGCCGATCGGACTGCGTAGCGACGTCGCCGGCTCCACGGCGGCCGACATCGCGAACTACTATCACGAGTGGTATGCAC
>JALYSX010000071.1 GCA_030854585.1 Vulcanimicrobiota bacterium | reverse complement strand
CGTATAGTACGCGAGGGCCGCCGCAAGGCGTGCCGATTTGTGCGCGCTCCACTGGACGTAGGTCTCTTTGAGTAGGCCCGCGGAGGCTTTGACGTTCACGAAGCATGGCTTTCCCTCGGGCGGTCGGCCTCAAACGATGTACCGGAGCGGCAGCCTCTCGATCATCCCGAGCGAGGCTGCCCCTCCGCGATTCTAGCGCTTAGACCGGTCGTCCCGCGTACGGGAAGCCGGCGGTGATGCCACGGTCGGTCGGTTGGACGTTATCGCTGGTCAGACACGGCGTATCTTTGCTCATGTCGTGGGCGAGTCCGACCTTCTGACCGAGGGTGCCGAAGATGACGCCAAGCGAGAGATCCATCACCGGGCTCGAGAAGTCGCGGCCGCCGAAGAGGCGGTACGGATTGCCGAGGGACTTCTTGATACCGAGGAGGCCGGCTTCCGGAACGATCCGGACGACGGCGGTCGGCAGCGCGCTCTTGCCTTTGGTCTCGATCGACAAGTAACGCGCCGGACCGGCCTGCGAGAGGTCGGCGGCGAGTTCGTCGGGGATCAGGACCTTCTCGAGATTGGTGGCGAGTTCCGAGCTGCGATGCGCGCCGCTCCGCATGAACGAGACGATGTCCTTGGGTAGATAGGGATCGTTCCACGGAGCGCTCCGGTTGGTCGCATCGTGTCGCGCGAACTGTTGGAAGGCTTCTTTGATGGCGGGCCGGCCGAGGCGTTCGACCTGCGTCCAGCGGCCGTTCTCCATCAGCGAGGTGGTCGCGTAGACGTGGATCAAGCCGAGGCGGTTGCCCGGGCCGACGAGCATCGCGCGTGGGACTTCGGCGATCAGCGAGAGGACGTTGTAGTTGCGCAGGAAGTCTACGCCCGGCTTGCGGAAGCAGGTCGCGCTCGGGGCGGGGACGCTCGCGCCTGCGGCGTGATACGCGACGTTGCGATCCGGTACGATTTTGAAGAACTGCGCCAGATCGAAGTAGAACGGATCTTGGCGCGGGCCGGCAAACGCCATCATCCCGTTCGAGAGTTTGGCGACGTGGTTGTAACCGAAGGACTGCGCACTCCCGACCCACGTCGAGGTGGTGCCGGGCGCCGACGGTGCGGCCGGTCCGGACATCGCGATGCGTTGATCCGCCCCTTCACCGGTGACGCGGAACTGGATCACCTTGTCTTCGTGGAAATCGTTGTTCGTGTCGATCTTGAGTTGATACATCACGCCGGGATCGAAGAACTTGGTAGTTCCTTGGCCGGCTGGGATGAGCGGATGGACGTCCATCGCGAGGACGACCTTGTTCGGGTCGGCGGCGGGGAAGACGTACACGTCGGTGATGTCGGCGCCCGGCCGGGCGACGGTCGTCGGCGAGTCCTGATGGTCGGACGAGCGGCCGATGCCGCCCGCGTAGAGGGCGACGGCGCCCGCGAGGGCGGTCACCGCGAGAATCGGGAGGATGGGTTTCACGTGGGGTCTCCAGTTTTTAACTGTGCGAGGAGCGTCGCTGCGCGTTCGGCATAGAACGGATCGAATGTCGGGTTGAGCTTCATCGCGGCTTGAAGAAGCGCTTGCGCCTCGTCTTTGCGGCCGAAGTGTGCGGCGATGGCGCCGGCGTGGAAGAGGATGCGCGGGTCTTGCGTGTTCAAGCGGATAGCGCGCTTGGCGGCTGCTTCCGCAACGTTCCACTTACCGTCCATGGCGGCGGCCCAGGCGAGCGTATCTTGTGCGTAGACCTCGTCGCCGCGTGCACGAACTTCGCGCTGCGCGATCGCGTAGGCATCGTCGAGACGGATGCCGTGCTCGGCATAGTAGACCGAGAGGAGGCGATCGTTGATATTGTACGCGTTGCCGACGCGTTCGACCGCGAAGATCAAGCTCTGCGTCTGCTTGGCGGCGTCGGTCTTTCCGAGGGCGGCCTGCGCATCGGCGAGATAGCCGAGCGTCTCGGGCTCGGGGATGATGGCGATGCCGTGGGTGGCCGCATCGACCGCACCGTTCCAATCTTTGGTCGCCCAGCTGAAACGGGCGAGCGCGCGATACGCCATCTCGAAGCCGGGAAAGATGACGAGCGCTTCGCGTTCGTCCGCTTTGGCCTCGTCGACGGCGCCGGCCGAGAAAGCCAGTTCGCCCGCGCGGAAGTGGTACCAGGCGCGCCCTTGCGCGGAGTTGTCGCTGACGTCGTCGCTACGGATCATCGCGCGTGCGATCAGCCCGCGAGCGTCGTCGAGACGGCCGT
>JALYSX010000360.1 GCA_030854585.1 Vulcanimicrobiota bacterium | reverse complement strand
CCTTTCGGCACCCAGCACAGAGGCCACGTCGGCACGAATCCGCGTGTGCGCGTCTTCCGTGACGGGCGGGGCGGCCGATATGCCATCGCCGATCGCCCAGAGCGGCTCGTACGCGAAGATCAAGCTGTCCGAACCCGAGACATCGACGCCCCGCAGTGCAGCCGAGACCTGCCGCGCGAGCACGGCGGCCGTGGCCCCACCCGCCCGTTCGGCCTTTGTTTCACCAACGCAGACAACCGGAATCAACCCGTGAACCAGCGCCGACAGAAGTTTACGGTTGACCGTCTCGTCAGTTTCATTGAAGTAGCGGCGGCGCTCGCTATGCCCGATCAGAACGTGGGTGCAGCCGAGAGCCAGCAGCATCGTAGGTGAGGTCTCACCGGTGTACGCACCTTCATCGAGCCAGTGCATGTCTTGGGCACCGATCTCGAGCCGCGTGCCCCGGGCGGCTTCTGTGACCGACGGAAGTGACGTCATCGCCGGAAAGAGCAACGTCTCCACGCCGTCTCCGTCGCCTACGTCGATCGCTCGAAAGGCCTCGATAAAGGCGACGGCCTCGGCCGGCGTCTTGTACATCTTCCAGTTTGCGGCGATGAGAAGCGGGCGGACCGAGAAGCCCACTTCACCGGTCTGTTGCGATACATCCACGAGACATCCACAGGGCCTCTACAAAGACAGCGTAGACTTCGCGCCGATCCCCGGCTAGCCGCGCTGTTTCGGCGAGCGAGCTCCACCGAGTGACGGTCGGCGCTATGGCGCCGTCTACGGTCGGGAGAAGAAAGGGGAGCTCTCCGGACCCGGACGTAGGCTTCACGCCGGAGAATTGTCGTAGATCATGCGATGGTAAGCCGTGGATCGGTGAAACAACCGCGTTGCAACGCACTGCGCACTCCCGCTGCGAGCTCCGCCTCGGTGGAAGCCTTCGAGAGCACGGCGTTCGCTCCGGCAAGATGATATTCGACACCCCACGCCCGCGTGTTGTTCGCAGTATAGACGACGATGATGCATGAAGGCAGGACGAACCGCAATTGGCGGAGCCTTTCGAGCGGGTCGACGGTGAGGGCGTCGAGGTCGGCGACCAGCACGTCCGGCGCAAGTTTTCCCAGTTCGACGACGTCCAGGCTCGCGACGCTCGGCGACATCGCCAACCCAGCCCGTTCTAGCACGGCAATGAGCATCGCGATCTGTTCACGGGCGACGTCAGCCAAGCAAGTGACACGAATCATGTGGGAACGCTTTCAACGAGCAACTGGGCGCGGAACGCAACGACGCTTCGAGACAGCGGAAATCGCCAGCCTCGGGACGAGCACGAGCGTACCACGCTTGGCGGCGCGCTACTATCGTGGAAATCGCGATTCCCGAAAAGTAAGCCTTCCTGCTTTACCCCCACCGAGAACGCTGCCGGCGGAGTCCGCGATCGACGGGAGCAACATCAGGCTCCGATGCTCAGCGGCACGCGCGCCTCTAAACGGTCTGCAGTGGGTACGGCCTTCGCAGATAGATCTTGCATGATTTGCATATACGCCGTTGCGACAAATGACCAAGTCATCTGTCGGCCATAGCGAGGGCGGAAACCATCGTGGAAAACGTCGAGCAGGAGAGCCCCTCCGGAGCGCTCCGATCAAGCTATCTCGCAGCGCTTTCAATGGCGTGCTTGCGCTTTAATCGGAGGCATCGCATGGAGGCGCGTCGGTCGTTAGGTGCGTTGCCGCCGCTGCCGTCAGCAAACGAGCGCTCGTTAGTTATGCCGACCTCTCACGGTTTGCCCTGTACGCATTCGCGCAGACGGCCCGGCCCGTAAGGCATACTCTTGGCATATATATGCAACCATCGCGTAACCCGGGCGTCGCCATCCCTGTGATGCTAGCAATACCAGCAATTGCGTCCGCTGGCATGGCCGTTGCGCAAGCGTCATCTTCTCCACCGGCCACCCCTGCGGCCTTCGGCAATCCGTCGTCGGTCGAATACCCGATCCTCTACAAGGGCGAACTTTCAGGGTACCAATGTATGCCTTTGTCAGTTTCGATCCAAAGTGCGGCCCATTCTTATATGAAAGCCGAACTCGTTGCTCATTCCCGGGAATTGCCCGGGCTCCTTACACGCTCCGGCGGACACGGGAACAGCCGGCGCTCCTCAGCTCTCCCGTCCGCACGAGCGACGGGATGATCGAGAGCAAAAGCGGACGAACGCATTGCAAGCCGAGGAAAGCTCCCGAACCAGCCGCCTCAGCGTTAGTAATCGTCGCCGGTGACTCGGTTGCCGCGATGCCCGAATCTGACCCAGCGTACCCGATCGTGAGCGAGATCTGCCGACTCGTGCCCGCTTCGCGCTGGGCCTTCGCGCGCGTGGGACTTCACGGGGAGGTGGAGCTTACGCTCGCCTCAGACGGAAATGGGCCGGAACTGCCGGACGCCCAGACGGAGTTAAACCGCCAGCGCCTCAAGGCAAAAGTCGGACCTCGAATCGCTGCCGCTCTCGGCCCGCTCGGCGGCTTCGAAAGCGGGGTCACCCTCCTGTTTGCCGACGCCAAACGAACCTTCGGTATACTCACGCTGTTGCGCACCGCCGCGCTCGGTCCGTTTACCTCGACCGAGATCAGCATGCTCTCTTTCGCGCTCTCGGCGGGGTCGGAGCGCTTTTCAGGGTTGCGCCTGCAACCTCCAGAGCGCGGGCCGACAACCGCGCAAGCCACGGACGATCGTTCGATTCCGGTGGATTCGCCTAACGGTGAGTTCTACGTATTGGATCGAGACATGGAGATCGTCCTCGCGTGGAACTACGAGGACCAACGCCGGATCGCGCTCACCGAGCTATGCACGAGGGTCGCAGACCGCTTGCCCGCACTGCTGGAAGAAACCGTCCGCGAACTCACCGCCGGCTGGGGAATCGATTCGTCTTCTCAACGGACCGGTATCGCTCGCCCCGTCCCCTTCTTGGTCGTACGCACACAACCACTGTCGGGCCCGACGGGCCTGTTCATCGGGGTGCGCATCGATCGCTTTCGGCCACCGTCCTCGCTTATCGGCGCCGCAACGCGCTTTCACATCTCGCCACGTGAAGTACAAGTGCTCGCTCTGCTGCTCGACGGTACGCATCTCGATGAGATCGGCAGGCGCCTTCACATCACGTCCTCCACAGTTCAGGACCACATTAGAAGCATGGTCGAGAAGACGGGGAGCGGAAATCGCAGCGAACTCATCGCCCGCGTGTTGGGCTGGGAGTCTACAGCACCGAACACGCCGCCGGCC
>JALYSX010000402.1 GCA_030854585.1 Vulcanimicrobiota bacterium | reverse complement strand
TTGCCACCCGCGGAATCTACCCTCCGACAGAGATCGGCGCGAATCCGAATAGCGGCGGGATGAAATGTCCCGCTAGGAACGAGATCGCGAAGACACCCGAGCCCCACAGTGCTATCTCCAGGCCGCGTGCGAACGGCGAACGTCCCGCCAGGCTCGCGGCGTAGTAGCCGATTCCGAAGAGACCGCAAAGTGCGAGACCTACGCTTACCCAGAGCGCGCCGTGGCCGAGCGCCGGGATTGCGAACGGGAGGATCGGCAGCACCGAGCCGGCGGCATAGGAGAGCGCTATGGAGATTGCGGGGCGGACGCTCGACTCTTCGGTCACGCGCGGGTCGATGCCGAACTCGTCGCGCATCATCTCGTAGAGGAAGATCTCGGGATTCTGTACCAGGCGCGAAACGATCGTGTGAGCCTCTTCCGCGCTGAAGCCTTTGGTCTTGTAGTACGCGACCTGTTCGGCAAACTCGCCTTGTGGGTCGGCTTCGATCTCCGCTTTCTCCATTTCGATCGAGGCGAGCACGACGTCGCGTTCGGATTTTGCGCCTTGGTACTCGCCGACGCCCATCGAGAGTGCGCCGGCCAATAGCGCCAGCAATCCGGTGATGACGACCGTCGAGTGGCTGTCGGTTGCGGCTCCGAGGCCGGTGACGACGCCCATGGTCGTGAGGACGCCGTCCTTGGCTCCGAAGACGACCTCGCGGACGTCGCGCTGCTTCTGCAGCGTGCGGCGCTGTTGCGTATCCGGGATGCGCGGCTTGACCGATCGCCAGCCAGGTGTATCGACGACGATCGGCTCGGGTGGGACCTGCATCTCGCTCATGCCGCCGAGGTTCACCGTCGGACGGCTCGAATACTAGCGCGGACATGGCCGATCCGATGAAACCCGAGTTTACCGCTCAAAACCCGATCGTGGCCGCGGCCGAGCGCATTCGCGCGCGGCGCACGATCGAGGCCGCCGCCGACGGCGACGCCGGGGCGAAACGCGACTTCGACGACGCCGAGTCGGGCCTGCGCGCGTTCGCGAAGAGCCTGGCGGACGGCATCGTGCGCATCAACGCGATCGTCGGCGAACGGAACGGCATCCGGTTGGTTCGCCTCGAGAAGCCCTTCCGCTTGCGCATCCGCTTCGGCGAGAAGCGCATCTCGCTCGATCTCGACGACGTCCACCAACTCGTTCGGATCGGCGGCGAGGGCTTCGACGGCGAGTATCAGTTCGTCCCGAGCGCGGCCGTGCCGGCCCTGATCAACGTCTCGATCGTCTCGACCGAGGCAGGCTACGGCGACGCGCTCACATCTTCTTCGTTGTTGAAGAAGATCGCGCAGGACGCCGAGTTGCCGCGGCCTTCGCACCTGGACCGCTCCGGACCGATCGTTCTTTAACCGCCTTCGCTAAGGCCTTCGCGACGATCGGCGCGCTCGGGCAGAGCGGTGCGACCGGACAGCGGTGGCAGAGCGGTCTCAGAGCCTTGCATATCTCGCGGCCGTGCAGGATCAGCCAATGGTGCGCGTGCCGCCACTTCTCCGGCGGAACGAGCGCGGTGACGTCCGCTTCGACCTGACGCGGCGTCTTGCCGAGCGTCAGCCCGAGCCGATGCGAGACGCGGAACACGTGGGTATCGACTGCAAACGCCGGCTGCTCGAACGCCACCGACATCACCACGTTTGCGGTCTTGCGTCCTACGCCGGCGAGCGCTTCGAGCGACTCGCGCTCGCGCGGCACTTCGCCGCCGTGCTTCTCGGCAAGATCGCGCGCCGCCGCCACGATGTTCTTGGCCTTCATCCGAAAGAAGCCGCACGACTTCACCAGCTTCTCGACGTCGGCGACGTCGGCCGAGCCCAGCGCGCGCGCGTCCGGATACGCGGCGAAGAGCGCCGGCGTCGTCAGGTTGACGCGTGCGTCCGTGCACTGCGCCGAGAGGATCACGGCGATCAGCAGTTCGAACGGACTGGAGTACGTAAGCGCGGTGACCGCCGTCGGATACGTCCGCTCGAGAACGGCAAGTTCATCGAGCGCCACCCTACGCGCGACGTTCCTTTTAGGAAACGGTATTGCTGCCACTATGTGGCGGGTTTTCGCGCTACCGTGACATTTGCCCGCATCGCCATCTGTACGTGTCCGTGATGGAGATGCGCGGAGAACCGTTCGCGGGCCGCTTCGAGGATCGCGCGTCTGACCGGGGCGGGCTGAGCTGCGACCGTCGGCCACATCGGAAGGCCCCGCATCGCCTCGACCGCTTGCTCGATACCTTCGAACTCTAGGGGAAGCGTCAGCGTGCCCGAAGCGACCTCGAAGCCGACCGCCGAGAGTTCGGCCTGTAAGGTCGCACGATCGACCAACGGGCGGTCCAACATCGAGGCGATCGCCGGGACCGCCTTGACGAGCACGTCGCGAACGACGGCGAAGAACGCGGCGTCGTCGATCGCCCAGACCGACACGCCGGCGCGGCCTCCCGGCCGCATTACGCGGAACATCTCGACGATCGCGGCCGGGCGGTCCGGAAAGAACTGCATGCCTTGCTGAACCGTGATCGCATCGAACTCGGCCGGACCGAACGGCAGGTTCTCCGCAGCGGCGCACTCGTAACGCACGCGTGCGGAGGCCGGCGTACTCGCACGTGCGACATCGAGCATCTCCGGACTCACATCGGTGCCGACCACGATGCCGCCGTCGCCGATGCGCCGCGCTGCCGCCTTAGCGACGGTACCGGGCCCGCAGGCGATATCGAGCAGCGCCTCGCCTTGGCGCACGTCCAGCGCTTCGAGGAGCGTCTCGGCCCACGGCCCGAAGATGCGCGGCACCAAGTAATGCTCGTAGGCTCCGGCAACGCCGAGACTCGAGAAGTTGAAAACCGTCGCGTCCGTCATCGGTACCTCCGCAAACAAGCATACTCCGCGCCTGTGCGCACGGACAATGATGCAAAACACCTATGGGAGAGCGCGTCTCAGGTTCGGAGGCGGAACTCCTCGTCGCCCTCGACCAGCCCGTCGCGCATGAGCGCCCCGAGAATCGTCGCGAGGTCGGCCGGATCTCGACCCGGGAGCGCCGCAGCCAGGTCGTGGTGCAGGTCGAGCAACGAGATCGCCCGTTCCGGCGGGAGCTCCCTGAGACGGTCGACGATTCGGCCGCGCGCGTAGCGGGTCGTCTCTTCGAAGCGGAGCGCAGCCTGCGGCGAAGCCGGGCGGGCGTTCGCCTTCCGCGCCGCTTCGAGCACGGCGGGGTCGATCGGCGCGCCGACGCAGTGTTTCGCGAGCGGACATATCCCGCATTTCGGCACGCGCGCCGTGCAGATCGTCGCGCCCAGGTCCATCATCGCGGAGTTCCAATCGTGCCCGTATCCGGTCGGCACCAGCGCGCGCCCGCGCGCGTCGAGTTCGTCCGTCGTCGCGCTCGGCGGGAACTCGATCCCGAAAGCCAACCGGTGCACGACGCGCCGCACGTTGACGTCGCAGGCGGCCGTATCTTCGTCGAATGCAAACGCTCGGACGGCCTCCGCGGTATAGGGGCCGATGCCCGGCAACGTTCGCAATCGCGCGGCTTCGCGGGGCATCTCGCCGTGGAATTCGGCGACGACCGCATCCGCCAATTTCTTCAGCCGCACGGCGCGCGAGTTATACCCAAGACCCTTCCACGCGCGCAGCACGTCGGCGATGCTCGCGCGCGCGAGCGCCGCGAAGTCCGGAAACGCCACGACGAATGCGGCGAACTTCGGCACGACCCGTTCCACCTGCGTCTGCTGGAGCATGAACTCGCTCACGACCGTGAAATACGGATCGCGCCGAACGCGCCAGGGCAACTCCGCTCGTCCAGCGCGCGCGTACCACGCGAGGAGCGCGCTTTGAAGTCCCTTCACGCGCGCAGGGACGCGATCGCGTGGCCGATCCGAGCGATCCCTTCGGATATCTCGGCACGGGTCGCGGCGGTCAGCGCCAGCCGGAAGTTGTGATCGCCACCCTGGCCGGGATAGAACGCTTCGCCGAATAGGAACGATGCGCCCAAGCGTTCGGAGGCGTCCAGCAGCGGGCGCGCGCGTAGCTCGCGCGGCGTCGTCGCCCATAGATAGAAACCGCCGGCCGGCTTGCTGATCCGGATGGTCGAAGGCCAGTTCGCGGCGACCGCCTCGTCGGCGATCTTGCGCCGCATCAACAGTTCTTCGCGCAGTTGCGAGACGTGCGCGTCGTAGCCCCGTTCGAGATAGTCGTGAACGGCGGCTTGCACGTACAGACTGGTCGCCATGTCGTGCGCCTGTTTGCGCATCAGCAGCCGTTCGAGAATCGTGCGCGGCGCCGCGAGCCAGCCGATGCGCAGACTCGGCGCGATCGTCTTGGAGAACGTGGAGAGATAGACGACGTGGTCGGGTGCGAGCGCGACCAACGGCGGAAGATCGCGCGAGAGGAGCGGCCCGTACGGATCGTCTTCGACGATCGGCACTCCGGCACGGCGTGCGATCGTAACCAGCCGCTCGCGCCGGTCGAGGTTCATGGTCGCGTTGGTCGGATTGTGCAGCGAGGGCATCGTGTAGATGAAACGTGGCTTGCGCGTACGTAGGATCGCCTCGACGTGATCGACGCGCATCCCCTCGTCGTCGACCGGCACCGCGATCGCGCGCAAACCGCAGATCTGGAAGATCTGTAGCGCGCCCGGATAGGACGGCTGTTCCACCACGATCTCATCGCCCGGCTCGGCCAGGCTCTGCGCGACGATCATGATGCCCTGGGTCGAGCCGGTCAACACGACCACGTTCTTGGGTTCGACCGTGCTCGCTCCGCGGGCGCGCATCCGCTCGGCGATCGCGCCGCGCAGCGGTTCGTAGCCCTCCGAGTCGCCATACGAAAGGATGAAGCGTGGATTGCGCGCGACCCGCCCGAACGAGGTCGCCAGTTCCACCAGCGGGGAGGGTTCGTCGGGCGCGACGCCTTGGACGAACGAGATCCGCCCAACCTCCTGTTTGGCCGCGAGCTCGCCGAGCACCATCGGGAACTCGCCGACCCGCCAGGGCGGCAGGGTGACCCACCAGGGCACGGCCGGCGAACGTTCGGCCTGGCCGGCCCGCAACGGCGCGACCCGAGAGCCCGAGCCGACCCGCTGTTCGATCAGGCCGCCGGCAACCAGCTCGCGATATGCCCGCACCACCGTGCTCCGGTTCACGTGGAGTTCGTCGGCCATCGTCCGCTCGGGCGGTAGACGGGTCGACTCGGGGAGGGTTCCGGCCAGAATCGCCTCACGAAGATGTTCGTAGATCTGCTGGTAGAGGGGGACGATCGACTCCCGGTCGAGCGACGGGAGTAGACCGGCCCATCCAATTTTCGCCATGCTCCCGTCCATTTTCGCCACCACCGAGGGTGACGCTTGCGCGTGGGCCAAAACAGTGACGGCAACCCGAGGAGCGCGCTCGAAGTCGGAGTCGGCGCTTCGGCCGCCTGGTATGATGGCGGTCGGAGCCTTACGCCGGACACCACCAATCAGGAGCAAGAAATTGGCTGAACACAAAGTCGACGCGGTCGTCATCGGAGCCGGACCGGGCGGATACCACGCCGCCATCCGCCTCGGACAGCTCGGCAAGAGCGTCATCTGCGTCGATCGCGACGAAGTCGGCGGCGTCTGCCTCAACTGGGGCTGCATTCCGACCAAAGCCTTGCTCCACGTCGGCGAAGTCGTGCGTCACATCGACCACGCCGCCGCGATCGGCCTGAAAGTTCCGAAGGCCGAAGTCGACCGTGAAGGCGTCGCCAAGTTCAAGACCGACGTCGTGAATGCCAACGTCGGCGGCGTCAAGACGCTTTTTAAGGCGAACAACGTCCAGTTCTTGTACGGTGAAGCATCGTTCAAAAGCCCGACCGAGATCGTCCTCAAGAAGAAAGAGGGCGGCGAAGATACGATCGTCGCGCAGACCGTCGTGATCGCGACCGGCTCCGCCCCGATCGACGTGAAGGCCTGGCCGCACGACGGCGAGAGCATCATCAACTCCGACGACGCCGTGCAGATGAAGCGCATCCCGAAGACGATGCTGGTGATCGGCGGCGGCGTGATCGGTCTCGAGTTCGCAACCGTCTATACGCGCGTCGGCGCGCAGGTCCTAGTGATCGAAGCGCTTCCCCAGATCCTGACCGGTACCGACTCCGAGATATCCAAGACGCTCGGACGCATCCTCAAGAAGCAGGGCGTCGAGATCATGCTCGACACCAAAGTCGGCGCGATCGCCAAGAGCGGCGACGCCGTCAAGGCGACCTTCAACGGCGCCGGGACGAACGGCAAGGACGAGACGCGCGAGTTCGAGATGGTGTTGGTCGCGGTCGGACGTCGCCCGATCACCGACAATCTGAACCTCGCCGCCGCCGGCCTCGCGACCGACGACAAGGGCTTCATCGCGGTGGACCAGCAGTTGCGCACGAAGGTCGCGAACGTGTTCGCGATCGGCGACGTGACCGGCCAGCCGATGCTCGCGCATCGCGCCATGAAGCAGGGTGTGATCGCGGCAGAAGCGATCTCGGGCGATAAGTCGGCTGCGTTCGATCCGATCGCGATTCCGAACTGCGTCTACACCGATCCGGAAGTCGCGACCATCGGGCTCTCCGAAGAAGAGGCGAAGGCCAAAGGCTACGAAGTCCGCATCGGAAAATTCCCGCTCGCCGCGAGCGGGCGCGCGCGCACGATGAACGAGTCGGACGGCATGATCAAGCTGGTCGGCGACGCGAAGACGGATCTGTTGCTCGGCATGCACATCGTCGCGCCGCAGGCGGAATCGCTGATCGGCGAAGGCGTGATCGCGCTCGAGATGGGGGCGACGCTCGAAGACATCGGGCTCTCGATCCACCCCCATCCGACGTTGACCGAAGGCATCATGGACGCCGCCGAAGCCGCCCACGGCAAAGCCATTCACATCGTCAACTCGAAACCCAAAGCCCCCGCCGCCGCGGGAGCCAAGTAAGAACGAGCTTGCCTAAACAAGCGCGCATGCTCGACCTTGGGCTTCGCGGATATCGCGAGGTGTGGGATATCCAGCATGCGGTGCACGAGCGGGTGCGGATGGGGGAGGATCCGGATACGTGGATCTTCGTCGAGCATCCGCCGGTGGTGACGCTTGGGCGGAATGTGAAAGGCGACGCGAATCTTCTGCTTTCGCGCGAAGCGTTGGCGGCGCGCGGGATCGATGTCGTCAACGTCGAGCGCGGTGGGGATGTTACCTATCATGGGCCGGGGCAGTTGGTCGTCTATCCGATCCGACGACTCGAACGCTTCCGTGAGGTCGTGCCGTTGGTACGGGCGCTCGAGGGGGCGGTGGTCGATGCGTGCGCGTCGTTCGGGGTTACCGGCGAGCGGTGGAGCGAGCATGCGGGGGTTTGGGTCGGGCGGGATCAGATCTGCGCGATCGGGCTGGCGGTTCAGAAGATGACGTCGCTGCACGGGATCGCGCTCAACGTCGGTACGGTGCTCGACTACGATCGACTTATCAACCCTTGCGGATTGACCGATCGGGGTCTGACGTCGCTCTCGGCGCAGACCGGGCGCGACGTGACGATCCCCGAGGCCAAAGAGGCGATCGTGAAGGCGGTTGAAACCGCCTTCGATATGCAGCTTGTTTCAGAGAGCATGGGGAAGAGCGCCTAAGTGGCCATCGAGATCAGCCTTCTGGAGTCCGCGGAGAAGCCGCGCGTGCGAAAGCCCGATTGGCTGCGCGTGCAGTTGCCGCACGGCGAGGACTACGAGCGCGTCAAGGCCGAGGTCAACTCGTTGCAGCTCAATACGGTCTGCAAAGAGGCCGCCTGCCCGAATATCGCCGAGTGTTGGGGTGCCGGCACCGCGACGATCATGATCCTCGGCGATACGTGTACGCGCGGTTGCCGCTTCTGCAACGTGAAGACCGGGAACCCGCGGGGCGAGGTGGACTGGCTCGAGCCCGTGCGCGTGGCCGAAGCGGTCCGCGATCTCGGTTGGAAGTACCTGGTGCTGACGGCCGTCGATCGTGACGATCTGGCCGACGGTGGCGCGTTGATCTTCGCGAATACGATTCGCGCGATCCACGAGAGGGCGGCGGGTAGCAAGGTCGAGATATTGAGCGGCGACTATCGCGGCGACCTGGTCGCGCTCGACATCGTGATGGATGCGAAGCCCGACGTCTTCGCGCACAATCTCGAGACGGTCCGCCGGCTCTCGCCAAGCGTGCGCGACAAGCGCGCCAAATACGACCAGTCGCTCGCGATCCTCAACCATGCCAAACGACGCGCGCCGGAGCGGTTCACGAAGACGTCGCTGATGCTCGGCCTCGGCGAGACCGACGCCGAGATCGATCAGACGATGGAAGACGCGCGCGCGGTCGGCGTCGACATCTTCACGATGGGCCAGTACCTCCAGCCGACCAAGAAGCATCTGCCGGTCGTCGAGTTCATCACGCCTGCCAAGTTCGAGGCACTCGGGGCGCTCGCCAGGACCAAGGGCTTCCACCAGGTGGTCAGCAGCCCGCTCTCCCGCTCGTCCTACCACGCGGAGCAGGCCTTCCACTAGTCGCGTCCTCTAGTCGCGTCCTCCTGACATGGACAAACGCTTCGACGGCGTCGACAGGCGTTTCGAGGACTTTGAGATGCGGATGAACCGGCGGTTCGACCGGCTCGATGTCCGATCCGATGCGATGGACCGGCGGCTCTCGGCTCTCGAGGCCAGGTAGCGCACAAATTTCTGCAACGCCTCTAGGCGGGGGGGTGTCTAGGGTTCCGACGTGACGAATATATTTTTACGCCGGCCGATCTTCTCGATCGTCTGTTCGCTGGTCATCCTGATCGCGGGCTCGATCGCCCTTCCGACGCTGCCGATCGCGCAGTACCCTGATATCTCGCCCCCGGTCGTGACCATCACCACCGTCTACATCGGCGCGAGCCCGCAGGCCGTCGAGTCCGGTGTCACCACGCCGCTCGAACAGGCGGTCAACGGCGTCGAAGGCTTGCGCTACATCACCTCGCAGAGCTCGCAGGGCATATCGGTGATCACGTGCACGTTCGACCTGGGCCGCAACCTGGATATCGCGGCTGCCGACGTGCAGAACACTGTCCAGTCCGCGCTCGGCAACCTCCCGGCATCCGTCCGCCAGACCGGCATCTCGGTTAGTAAGAACTCGGGCTCGTTCGCGATGGCGCTCGCGCTCACGTCGAGTTCCAGCAAGTATGACACCCAATTCCTGGGCAACTACGCCGAGCTGAACGTGGTCAACGATCTCAAACGCGTCCAGGGCGTCTCGAACATCCAACTCTTCGGCCAGCGTCGCTACGCGATGCGCATCTGGCTCAACCCGACCGCGCTGGCGGGGCGCGGGCTGGCCGTGAGCGATGTCATCGCCGCGCTCCAAGAACAGAACGTCCAAGTCGCCGCCGGCAGCATCGGATCCGCTCCGGAAGCGGCGGACCAACCGTATACGATGTCGGTCAACGCGGTCGGCCGGCTGACCGATCCGGCCCAGTTCAAGAACATCATCGTGCGTACCGATCCGAACGGCGGATTCACCAAACTCGGCGAGGTAGCGCGCATCGATCTGGGCGCGGAAGATTACTCGAACTTCGTCCGCTTCGACGGCAACGATAACGTGGTCGGCATGGGCGTACTGCAGTTGCCAACGGCAAATGCGTTGCAGGTCTCGCAAGGCGTCTTGGGCCGGATGGACGAGCTCCAGAAATCGTTCCCGCCGGGCGTGACGTACAAGGTCGCGTTCAACAGCACCACCTTCGTCAACGAATCGATGAAGGACGTCATCATCACGTTGCTGGTCGCGATACTGCTCGTGATCCTGGTGATCTTCGTCTTCCTCCAAGACGCGCGCTCGACCATCATCCCGGCCGCGACCATCCCGGTCTCGCTGATCGGCACGTTCTTCGTCATGAAGATGTTCGGCTTCACGATCAACACCATCACGCTCTTCGGCCTGACACTCGCGACCGGTCTCGTGGTCGACGATGCGATCGTCGTGCTCGAGAACATCGCGCGCTACGCCCACGAACACCACAAGAGCGGCGTCGAAGGTGCGGCCGAAGCGATGAACGAGGTCCGCAGCGCGGTCATCGCATCCTCGCTCGTCCTGCTCGCGGTCTTCGTTCCGGTCGCGTTCTTCCCGGGCACGACCGGTCAGGTCTACAAGCAGTTCGCGCTCACCATCGCCGCGTCGATCACGATCTCGCTCTTCACCGCGCTGACGCTCGCGCCGTCGCTCTCGGCCTTGCTGCTCAAGGACTTCCCGGAGTCGACGCGCGGCTTCTTCGGGTGGTTCAACCGCAAGTTCCACGCGTTTAAGGACTCGTACTCGACCCGCCTGCCCGACATGTTCAAGCGCCGCTGGCTGGTCCTCGGGATCTTCGCGTTAGCGCTCCTGTTGACCGCATTCCTCTTCAAGACGACGCCGACCGGGTTCATCCCGACCGAGGATCAGGGCTACTTCATCACGCTCGTCCAGGCACCGCAAGGGACCTCGCTCGCGGGCGAACGCAAGATCGCAATCAAAGCCGAGAAGATCATCCTCGCCCAACCCGGCGTGGTCGACGTCTTCGACATCGGCGGATTTAGCTTCTCGGGCTCGTCGCCGAACGGCGGGCTGATGTTCGTGCTGCTCAAACCGTGGGGCGAGCGCACGACGTTCAATACGAGCGTCACAGGAATGCTCTACGGTCCCGCCGGCTTGATGGGCAAGTTCGCCAGCCAGATCCCCGAGGCGAGCGTCTTCGCGTTCAATCCGCCCGCCATCGCCGGCGTGAGTAGCATCGGCGGATTCTCGTACGAGCTCGAGGATCGCGGGAACGTCGGATTGCAAAAGCTCTCAGACGTCGCGAACGAGACGATCAACCTGGCGAACCAGCCCGGCGGTGCGACCACGCAGGTGCTCACGCAGTTCCACATCGACGCGCCGCAGTTGCAGGTCGAGATCGACCGCAACAAGGCCAAGGCGATCGGCGTGAACTTGAGCGATCTGTTCGGGACGATGCAGGTCGACCTCGGCTCGGCCTACGTCAACGACTTCGACTATCTCAGCCGGTCCTACCGGGTCTACGTGCAGGCCGACACGCCGTATCGCGACCGCATCTCGTCGCTCAACGGTCTCTACGTGCGCTCGACGCTGGGCGGCATCGTGCCGGTCAGCGAGCTGGTTCACGCCACGGTAGTGAAATCGCCCCCGACCATCACGCACTACAACCTGTTCCGCTCGATCGAGATCGACGGCAGCGCGGCTCCTGGTAAGGGTAGCGGCCAGGCGATCGAGCGCATGCAACAGATCGCGAAGCAAGTCGACCCAGCCGGCGTGAACTACGAATGGTCGGGGCTCTCGCTCGAGGAGATCCAGGGCGGCTCGCTCGCCGCGATCATCTTCGGCCTCGGCATCGTGTTCGTCTACCTCGTGCTTGCGGCGCAATACGAATCGTTCGTCGATCCGTTGATCGTCATTCTCGCGGTTCCGGCGGCGCTGCTAGGCGCGCTGCTCTTCATCAAGTTCCGGACCCTCTTCGCCATTCCGGCGGCGATCGTCGACTTCGGATTCCCGAACGCCCCCGGCTGGGTGCATTCCCTTGTGGCTCCTTTTGGATTCCTCGGGAATAGCGGGCTCTCCCAAGACGCGTACACTCAGGTCGGCTACGTCATGCTGATCGGGCTGGCCAGTAAGAGCGCGATTCTGATCGTCGAGTTTGCAAATCAACAACTCAACGCCGGCGCGACCGTCGTCGAAGCAGCGCTTAAAGCCGCTCAGACCCGGCTTCGGCCGATCCTGATGACGTCGATCGCGTTCGTGATCGCCGTTTTACCGCTGGTACTGGCCCAGGGCGCCGGCATGGGTGCCCGTCAGTCCCTCGGCACGGCGGTCTTCGGCGGGATGTTGATCTCGACGTTCCTCAACCTGATCATCACCCCGGTCCTGTATGTGGTCATCAAGAGCTGGGAACTCCGCAAGCACCCTCGGCC
>JALYSX010000356.1 GCA_030854585.1 Vulcanimicrobiota bacterium | reverse complement strand
ACGACGTGGCCGTCGAGAATCTGGCGCTCACATACCAGATGTCGACGATCAACCGCTTCTTCGCGCCGACGACGCTCGCGCGGCTCGACGACATGGGCATGAAGTATCCGGGAAGCCAGACGATGGGCCTCGCCGATCTGTTCTCCTGGATGCAGTCGGCGGTCTTCTCGAACGTCGGAAGCGGTTCCCCGATCCCGCTCGTCCAGCGTAACCTGCAGCGTAGCTACGCCGCGTTGCTCTCGCGTACGGCGGTCTCGCCGCGGCCGGGAACGCCGACCGACGCACAAGCGCTCGCGCGCTACGAACTCGGCCAACTGCATGCGTCGATCGCGGGCGGCGTGGGCCGTCAGTCCGACGTGATGACTCGCGCGCACCTCTCGGCCTTGGACGCCGACATCGTGCGCGCGCTCAACTCCCAGACGGTCATCCCGACCGCCGCGGTTCGCTAGGTCGTTTGATGGGGAGAATCGATTCATGAGTATCGGTGTACCGCACGTCGGTCATACGGCCGCGTGGGAATATCTCGAAAATGAGTCGATTCTCCGTATCAAGCAGTTCCGGCAAACCGACGACGGGATCATCGCCAACTTCTTCCATCTCCAAGTGGCGAATGCGGAAGAAGCCCGAACGATCGCCGAGCCGATCGTCGCGATCCTGAACGACCGCTCGAAGATCAGCGGCATGACCGAGTCCCAGCACGGCGGCACGTGGTACGTCTACCGGCCGGAGTAGCAGACGCTCGTCCGCGGGCCGTCGCTGCCCTGCGGTTGCTCTTCGGGACCGCCTTCGAGAACAGGTTCGCGATACGGCTGTGGGACGATACCGCGATCGGCGATCCGGTGACCGCTCCGTTCACCCTGTGCATCAACTCCCCGGGCGCGTTGCGCACGGCGTTCCGGCCGCCGGCCGATCTCAACGCGGGGCGAGCGTTCGCATCCGGTGCGTTGACCTGCGATGACGACGTGGAAGCCGCGGTCGATGCGTTCTACGGAGCGATGAGCGTGTTTCCGGCGCGCTCGTATCCGCGCCTGTTGGCCCTCCTGATGGGGCTGCCGAAGGAGCCGCTCCCCGAACTGCGCGAGGCGCACCTGCGCGGAAAACCCCACTCGCTCGAACGCGACCGTGCGGCGATCGGCTTCCACTACGATAATCCGGTCTCGTTCTACCGCTCCTTCCTGGACCCCGAGCTGATCTATTCGTGCGCATATTTCGATGACGGCGTCGCGACGCTCGATGCCGCGCAAGAATCCAAGCTCGACTACGTGCTTCGGAAGTTGCGGCTACGGCCGGGCGAACGCTTCCTGGATATCGGTTGCGGGTGGGGTGCGCTCGTACTGGCGGCGGCGCGGCGCGGCGCGCGCGCGTTCGGCGTGACGCTCAGCGTCGAGCAGCATGCCGAGGCGCAACGCCGGATCGCGGCCGAGGGGCTGGAAGATCTGGCGCGCGTCGAGTTGCGCGACTACCGCGAGTTGCGGGCCGCATCGTTCGAGAAGATCGCCAGTATCGGGATGTTCGAGCACGTCGGTCGGAAGCGCTTTGCGGAGTATTTCGAGGCCGCATTCGGCTTGCTCGCGCCGGGCGGACTGTTCCTCAACCATGCCATCGCGGATACGTCGCACGGCGTCGGCGGAAGGATCGGCGGCTTCATCGATCGCTTCGTCTTTCCGGATAGCGAGCTGGTGCCGGTCTCGGAACCACTCGCGGTGGCGGAACGCGCCGGTTTCGAAGTGCGCGACGTCGAGAACCTGCGCGAACACTACATGCGGACGTTGCGCTATTGGGTGCGCAACCTCGAGGCGCATCGCGACGCGGCCGTGGCGGCCGCAAGCGAACAGACGTATCGGGTCTGGCGGCTCTACATGGCCGGAAGCGCGCAGGGCTTTCGCGCCGGGCGGCTCGGCTTGTTCCAAGCCCTGCTCGCAAAGCCGTTCGCGGACGGCTCGGTCGATCTGCCGGCGACGCGGCGCGATCTTTACGGGAGCAGGTGAGCGTCTCCTCGGCCGAGGACTGAGGGTCATGAGATCTGGCTTCGCGCTCGTGCAGGAGTCGTTCGGCGAGTCCGCCGCCGACCGTCCCGCAACCGAGTAGGGCGATGCCTACGGTCGATTGCACTCCTCGTGCCTCCTTGTAAGATGGGAAAGCGAGGAAAAAGAAAAACGCCCTCGCCGATGATGCGGCGAGGGCGTTTCGTGTTCGGTTCGAGTCTTTGGTTCGAATCGCTATGAAACAGCCTCACGCGCCGCATGCAGACACATACAGCTCGGGGTCGACATTCGCGAGATCAAACCGGACATCTCGCGTAGATTACCGCGGGCGGTGATGGGAGTCAAGCAGACTTCCATCAGACGAGCATCGTGTTGGCCATCATGCCTTGATCTTCGTGCGTGAGCTTGTGGCAGTGGAAGACGTCTTTGCCCCTCCATTGCTTGTAGCGGACCCGCACGACGACCGAGCCGTTTGCCGGGACCCAGACGGTGTCGCCGATGATCGGCGGGTTGAGGGTGGTCGTGACGCCGCCGCCCGAGGTGCTACTGATCACTTCGAACGAGTTCGTGTGCAGATGGAACGGATGCCCCTCGGGCATGAGATTCGAGACCGTCCACTCCTCGGCCGTGCCGATGCGCAGGTTGTTGAAGGCCGGCATGACGGTCGTCTCGTCGTAGACGACGTTGTTGACGAGCATCGCCGTGCCGGCCAGGATCGAGGTTGATGCGGCCGAGTTGAAGACGACGCTGCGCGGACCGACGATCTCGCTCGGGCTGATGAGCGGATATTCGCGGGTCGGCGTAGGGAGAACGGTCGGAATGCGCATCGTCACCGGTGCGCCCGCTACGACGAACGACATCAGATCGAACTGCGGCCACGGATGTTGGCCCGGGTTGTTCACGGCCAGACCCGAGAGCTTGTACGTTCCGGTCGTCTGCGGCGCCCGGACGAGCAGTTCCATGCGACCGGCGGTGGTCAGGAACGCGTTGTTCGCCGGATTGCTTTGGTCGAGCAGTTGGGGAGCGAGCGTGTTCACGCCGTCGTGACCGATGACATAGAACTCGAAGCCGGGCAGGACGAGCGGCAGATTCATCTCGTTCAGTCCGTTCAGGATTCGCAGGCGCACCACTTCGCCGGGCTGGACGGTGACCGTCGGCGGCGCGAACGCGACGTTCGTGAACGTCGGATTTCCCTGACCCGCGAACGTCAGCAGGTTCACTAGTTGCCCGTTCGAGAGGATGTACTCATACTTCGAGCGCGGCGTGTAGCCGCCGTTGGCCGGCAGTTGATAGGCGAGGTATTCGAGATCGTAGAGGTTCGGATTGGTCGCGTCGGCGTTGACCGAGAGGGACTGCGCGGCGATCGCGATGTCGCGGGCCGCTGCGATCTCCGGAACCTTGTCGATGTCGCCGCCGACGATGATCAGGCCGGCCATGCCGCCGCCGACTTCGACGTCGGTCGAACCGTGGTGGTGCGGATGATACCAGTAGAGTCCAGGCGGGTGATCGTCCGGCAGGAGGAAGCTGTAGGTCTTCGAGGTTCCGGGCTCGATCGCGACCATCATGGCCGCCGGATCGGTGGTGCCGACCGGTTCGAAGATGTGCGGGACGACCTGGACGCCGTGCACGTGCAGATTCGTGCTGTTGAAGTGATGTGGATTGTTCATCGGGTCGACACCCGGGCCGGGCGTGGCAGCCGGATTTGCCGGGAAACTATTGACCACGGTGACATTGAACGGTTGGCCTGGCGCCGCATAGAGCGTCGGACCGGGGATCTGGCCATTGTACGTGCGCAAGTGCAGAGCTTTGCCGTTGTAGGTGTGGTCGCTGTACTGGGTGGTCAGCGTATAGGCGTCGAGGACGCCCGGGATGCCGGGGTTGCCGCCCGTACTGCCGCCGAAGTGGCAACCTTCCGTGGAGAGCACCGTCGCGGTAGCGGCAGCGGCAACGCCGCCAATTAGAATATCTCGCCTCGTCAAATTGCGCATGACGGTGGGCATACGCTCACCGGCGTTCGTGACCTGCCATTACCGGTAGCGCAGGCCGGCCTTGATCAAGAGCGTGCGGCCGCGGCCGGTGAGGATGAAGCGTTCGAACGCGTCGGCTGCAGCCGGGTGCGGAGCGTTTCGCAGTACGGCGAGGGTATAGCCGATGCGATCGCTCATGGCGGCCTTACCCGGCAGGGCGACGAAATGCAGGCCGCGTGCGACCGCTTCAGTCTTGTAGAAGAAGCCCGCATCGATCTCACCCGTGTCGATGCGCGCGAGCAGATCTTCCTCGGGAAAGACCTGTGCGGGATTCTCCTCGTCGCCGAGGAGTGCGTCACCCCCGATAAGGTTCATCGCTTCGACTGTATATTGCCCCTTCGGGTCAAGTTGCGGGTCGGTACGTCCAATCCTGATGCCGGGGAGCGAGAGGATGTAACGGACGCGCGCGCTGTCGGTAGCGCCGAGTTCTGCTGCGAAGCGCGACTTGTCGGACCAGGCGACGCCGAGGGTCGTGTTCGCGAAGGTGGTCGCACGCGCGACGCGAGCACCGAGGTTTTTGACGAGCGTGGAGTCGACGCTGATGAAGACATCCGGCGTGCGGATGCCGTCGCGGATGAAATTGGCGAGCTTCTTGCTCCCGCCCGGTTCGCCGTCGAAGGTGATGCCGCGCGCGAGCAAAGCCGGCTTGATGGCGTTCTCCATCGGCGTGACGAGCGAACCTGCATAAAGCACCGAGACAGACGCCGGTGCGGGCGACGTGCCTGCGAGCGTGAAGGCGGCGATCAACGAGACGGCGATGCGACGGATCATAGCGGCGTCCTAACGTGCGGTGATGAGAAACGGGACGGTGTAGAGCGTACGCCCACCCGTGAACTGCAGCCAGAAGTCGTACCGTTGCGCGCGCGGCGCGAGGACCTGCATGGCGAAGTGATCCTGGACGACCGCGTTCGGCGCAAGTGGAGGCGTCGCGGCCATCATGGCGTCGCCGCAGTCGTTGGCGGTCGCCGTCGCGAGCATCTGCTCGTCCATGCCGTGGCCGTGCATGTACGAGAGGTCGTCGAGTCCGACGAAGACGCCGTGTGCCATCGCGCCGAGATACGGATGCAGATCGGTCGCCGGTGCGCCGTTCTTACGGATCGTGACCTGCAACGTCGCGATCGAGCCGGGCGGGACGGTCGTGGAATCGAGGCGGATCTCGTACGGCCCGGCATGCGCTATCGCGCGGCTCGGGTTGGGTGTGCGCGCGCGGACACGATGCGATGAGCCGCCCGGAACGTCGAAACGGAAGACCTGACGGCCGAGACCGTGCGGGTCGCCGTCGATGAAGACGTGATAGCGCTCGCCCTTCGTCGGCCGGATGTCGATCGTGAAATGGCCGTTCGGGTGGAGCACCGGATGGATGTGTGCGAACGCGCGCAGATCGTCGGAGACGACGATCGTGTGGAGCAGCTTCGTCATGTTCGCGTCGTAGGTGCGAAGGGTCTGTCCGTCTGCGACTTCCCAGATATCGAGGTGGGTCACGCCGTGCGGCGACAGTTGCGTCTGCATGTATGCGGCAATCGGTCGCTCGCCGCTGACGAGCACGCCGTGACCGGCGTAGGTGAATGCTGAGATGAATCCGAGCAACGCGAGCACGGTGCGAATCTTCGGCGCCTAAGAAATCGTTCCGCTGCCGTTAAAGTGGGATTGATCTGCGGTATGCATGATGCATCTATCCGCATTCGCATCTTAGAAGGGTTTCAGCATGACGCAGATCGACGAAAAGCAGTTCCCCGAGGATCCCGAACTGGGCGATCTTCCCCTCGACGACGTCGATCTTGAAGGCGACGAGGACGAGGACGAAAAGGACGAAGCCGGCTCCAACGACCCCGACGAGCAGTAGCCGCTGGCGCCTACCGTCGTGGCATCGGCACAAGGTCATCGGGATCCATATCGGGGTCTCGACGCCGCGACCGAAATATGAGACACCTGGAGCATGGCACCTGAGTCGATCGAACTCGACGTCCGACGGATCCCGCCCCGGGAACGCCACGCAAAGATCTTCGCCGCCTTCGACGGCCTAGCGGTCGATGGCGAGCTGCACCTGACTAGCGACCACGAGCCACGTCCGCTGCGCGCGCAGTTCGACGAGCGTCGAGCCGGCGGATTCATCTGGGTGCAGCGGATGATCGCGGGGGACCTCTGGCGAGCCACGATCCGACGGATCCATGCGGAAGACGAGGGCGTCGCGGCGTTCCTTCGGCGCTGCGCGGTCTTTGCGGATCTCTCCGAACCGACCTTACGGTCGCTGGTCGCGGCCGCGACGGAGCGGACGTTGGCTCGCGACGAAGCGGTAGCGGAAGAAGGTAGCTCGTGGGATGCGTTCGGCGTCGTGATGCGCGGCACGATCGTGGCCGTACGCACTTCACAATTGGGTCGCGAGCACGGGCTTTACGACGTCCTGCCGGCTGAGGTCTTCGGCGAAGTCGCGCTGCTCGACGGTGGCGTCACGCTCGCGCGGTATGCGGCCGGATCCGCGCATGCGACGGTGCTGCTCCTCCCGAAAGAGGCGATCTTCGAAGCGATGGGGCGCGAACCCGCGCTCGCGCGGACGCTGGCGGTGATCGCGGTCCAGCGTCTGCGGGCGATCATCGAGCGCTTCACGGCGCAGACCTCTTTGCCGACCATCTCTCGCGTCGCGAGCGTGCTCTTGCCGCACGCCGGACCGCAGCCCGGACTTCAGCCCGCGCTCGCGACGCTCAAGGGCGTGACGCAGAATCAGATGGCGGTCGCCGCCGGGACGGTCAAAGAGGTCGTGAGCCGGGCGTTGATGGAGCTCGAGCAAGCCGGGGCGATCGAGCGCAAGGGCGGACGGATCGTGAAGGTCGACCGCGCGAAGTTGGAGGCCGAGTCGGCGGGCGCGCGAACGTCGGGCTGATGGAACGCCGCATTCTGCTCGCCAATCCGCGCGGTTTCTGTGCCGGCGTGGAGCGCGCGATCCGGATCATCGAGGAACTCCTCGAGGTCCATCCGGACACGACCCTCTACGTGCGCAAAGAGATCGTGCACAACCGCGATGTGGTGGAGAAGTTGCGCGCGCGCGGCGTCGTGTTCGTCGAGGAACTGGATGAAGTGCCCGAGGGCGCCCTGGTGGTGTTCAGCGCGCACGGGGTAGCGAAGGCCGTGCAGAAGCATGCCAAGGAACGAAAGCTGCGCGTGCTCGACGCGACCTGCCCGCTCGTCTCGAAAGTTCACGTCGAAGCGATGCGCTTCAACCGCGAGGGTTACTTCCTGCTCTTCATCGGCCACGACGGCCACGACGAAGTCGCGGGAACGCTCGGTCAGGTCAACGGTGGGATCGCTCTGGTCGAGAGCATTGCGGATGCGGAAGCGGTCTCTCCGCCGGATCCGGAGCGGGTCGCGTTGATCACGCAGACGACGCTCAGTCTGGACGATACGCTGGCGATCGTGGAGGTGCTCAAGCGCCGTTTCCCTGCGATGCGCGAGCCGCTGCGGAGCGATATCTGCTATGCGACGCAGAACCGGCAGAACGCCGTGCATGCGCTTGCCGAACAGGTGGACGTGGTGATCGTGGTCGGCTCCAGCAACAGTTCGAACTCGGTGCGCTTGATGGATTGCTCGCTTGACAAGAACACCCCGGCGTATCTGTTGGACGACCCCGACGCGCTTGACCCCGCTTGGTTCGAAGGCGCGAACACGATCGGCGTGACGGCCGGTGCGTCGACGCCCGAGCAACTGGTTCTACGCGTGGTGGAGCGGATCGGCGAGTTGACCGGCGTCAACACCGTCGAGGAGTTCGGCGAGCCGGAGCCGCCGATCGTTTTCCGGCTTCCACGCGAATTGGATCGCGTCGGCTAGCCTCTTCCTGGGTACGTCGTCCGAGGAGGTACCGACCATGCACGAACGACCGCGCGACCGCGACGGCGAGATATTCGAGAACGACCTGACCGAAGAGAATCTTCCCTCGCCGGTCGCACAGGAAGAGTCAGACCACGACGACGGCGCAAAGACGGATCTCGACAACCAGACCGGGGATGCGTTCATGCGCGAACATTACGGCGGCGAAAAGGCCGAAGATCACTAGCCTTCTGACGCTCGGGCACGGAACGTTGACGGCGGAGGAGTTCGCGAAGCTCGTCCGCGGCGCGGGAATCGAGGAGATCGTGGACGTGCGCTCGATCCCCAAGAGCCGTCGTCATCCGCAGTTCTGGCGCGAGGCGATGGCGGAGTGGGTGCCGGCGCAATCCGGGAGCGCGTACCGCTGGGAGCCGGCGTTGGGCGGCTTTCGGCCGAGACATGCCGGGAGTCCGAATGTAGCGCTCCGCCATCCATCCTTTCGCTCGTATGCGGATTATATG
>JALYSX010000319.1 GCA_030854585.1 Vulcanimicrobiota bacterium | reverse complement strand
ACCCCTATTATAGCGCGAAGCCCCAAGAGGCGGCCCGAAAAGGTCGCTCCTTCTTTTACGAGGGACGGACCCTGGACCGACCGATCAGTTGCTCGCTACCGGATGCCAACGCAAGTCCGGCTGGCGGGCGGCGCGGGTTTCGTCGACGCGGCCGACCACCGTGTTGATGGGAGCATCCATGATCGCTTGCGGATCCGACTTGGCGGTCGCGATGATCTCGCGCAACGCCGCGATGAAGACGTCGAGCGTCTCCTTCGACTCGGTCTCGGTCGGCTCGATCATCAGGCACTCGGGCACGATCAACGGGAAGTACATGGTCGGTGCCATGTAGCCCTTATCGAGCAGCGCCTTCGCGATATCGAGCGCACGCACGCCGGTCGTCTTCTTCAGCTCTTGTGCCGAAGCGACGAACTCGTGGCGGCAGATCTCGTCGTAGGGCGTATCGATCACGTCCCGGATGCCGACCCGGATATAGTTCGCATTGAGCACGGCGAGTTGCGAGACTTTCTTCAGGCCCTCGGCGCCGTTGGCGTAGATATACGAGAGCGCGCGAACGGCGTGGGCGAAGTTCGACCAGAACGAGCGCATCGGTCCGATCGACTTCGGCCGATCGAAATCGAGCGAGAACGTCAGTTGATCGCTAGGCGCGAGCTTCGGGTCTGCGTCGGCTTTGGGGACGGCGCGGACGACCGGCGTCGGCAGGTAGTCGACCAGATGAGCGGCTACGCCGACCGGGCCGTGGCCCGCGCCGCCTCCGCCGTGCGGAATGGTGAACGTCTTGTGCGTGTTCAGGTGCATCAGGTCGAAGCCCATGTCGCCCGGGCGCACGTTGCCCATGATCGCGTTGCCATTGGCTCCATCGTAGTACATCAGGCCGCCCGCGGCGTGAACCGCGGCGGTGATCTCGTGCACGTGATCTTCGAACAAGCCGAGCGTGTTCGGGTTGGTCATCATGCAGACCGCCGTATCCGGCCCGACGGCTCCCTTGAGCAGTTCGACGTCGACGCGTCCGCGTTCGTCGCTCGGGACCGAGATGACCTTGAAGCCGCACATCGCGGCCGATGCGGGATTGGTCCCGTGCGCCGTATCGGGGACGATCACCTTATCGCGGATCGCCTGGCCATTGTCCTTGAAGTACTTCTTGGCGATCAATAGCGCAGCGAGCTCGGCGTGCGCACCGGCCGACGGGTTGAGCGAGAATGCGGCCATGCCGAACAGCGACGCGAGCGAACGCTCGAGTTCGTACATCACCTGGAGCGCGCCCTGGGCGAGTTCGTCCGGCGCATACGGATGCAGATCCCGGAAGCCCGGCAGGTTCGCCATCTGGTCGTTGACGCGCGGATTGTACTTCATCGTACACGAGCCGAGCGGATAGAAGCCGAGGTCGATACCGAACGTGCGCTGCGAGAGACGCGTGAAGTGGCGGACCACGTCGAGTTCGGTGTTGTCGGGCAAGGGGAGGTCGTCGCGGATCAACGCCTTCGGCAAGAACGTCGCGAGCGGCTTGGCCGTCTCGACGTAGGCGTTTGCGCGGCCTTCTTCGCCGATCTCGAAGATCAAAGCTTCAGACGCGTGCAGGGACATTTACTACCTCTTTCAGGGCCGCTGCAAGCGCCGTGATATCGGATGTCGTCGTGAGTTCCGTCGCGGTCATCAGGATCGAGTCGGCGAACTCCGGATAGAAACGTCCGAGCGCTACGCCGCCAAGGATGTTCCGCTCCTGCAGTTTCGCGAGCACCGCTTCGGCCGGCTGGTGGACGTTGACGACGAACTCGTTGAAGAACGGCGCCTCGAACCGCAGATCGCAGCCTGGGATGCTCGAGACGGCCGTCGCGAGTTCGCGCGAGCGCTCGAGGTTGAGCCCGGCTATATTGCGCAGACCGGTCTTGCCCATCAGCGCCAGATAGATCGTGGCGATCAGCGCGCAGTGGGCTTGATTAGTGCAGATGTTCGAAGTCGCGCGTTCGCGCCGGATGTGCTGTTCGCGCGCCTGCAACGTAAGCACGTAGGCGATCTGGTTGCGATTGTCGAGCGACTTGCCCACCAGGCGACCCGGGATCCGGCGAAGGTGTTCGGTTGTGGAGGCGATGAAGCCGACATACGGTCCGCCGTAGGCCTGCGCCACGCCGAACGACTGGGCTTCGCCGACCACAATCTGCGCGCCCCAGGACGCGGGCGTCGCCAGTGCGGCAAGCGAGATCGCTTCGGAGATGACCGCGATCGGCACGGTCCCGCTCGCGCGAGTCGCATCGGCCGACTCGGGCTCGAGTCCGTCGACGACGCCGAAGAAGTTGGGCGATTGGACCGCGACGGCGGCGTACTCTTCGCTTGCGAGCGCGGCGCGCAGCTTGGCCTGATCGGTCGAACCGTCGGCGGTAAGCGGAACTTCGTCGATCGCGATGTCGAGACCATCGCAGTAGGTTTTGAGGACGGCGCGATAGTTCGGGTCGACCGCGTGCGCGACCAAGATCTTCTTACGCCCGTTGGCGTTGAGCGCCATGATCGCGCCTTCGGCCAGCGCCGTAGCGCCGTCGTAGACCGAGGCGTTGGCGATATCCATGCCGGTCAGCAGGCAGATGTAGGTCTGCCACTCGTAGATGGCTTGCAGGTAGCCCTGCGAGACCTCCGCCTGATAGGGTGTATAGGCCGTCAGAAATTCGCCGCGCATCGCAAGCGCACCGATCGCCGGCGGTACGTAGTGGCGATACGCGCCCGCACCGAGGAACGAGACCGCGTCGACGGCCGTGTTCTTAGCGGCCATGTGCGCGAGACGCCGCGCGAGTTGGTACTCGGGCAACGCCGGAACGATGTCGAGTTCGGCGCGGATCTTGACGGCGTCGGGGACCTGCATCAGGTCGTCCAACGACCCCACGCCGATCTTCTCGAGCATCTGCGCGATATCGCGCTCGGTATGCGGTGTGTATGTCATGCTTCTATTCTGCGGTGAGCTTTTCGTAGGCGGTTGCGTCGAGCAGCGACGAAAGCTGCGCGGCGTCGACGCCCTTCACTTTGAAGAGCCAGCCGTCGGTGTACGGTTCGCGGTTGAGGACCGACGGGTCGGCATCGAGCGCGCCGTTGATCTCGGTGATCTCGCCTCCGACCGGCGTGAACAGTTCCGAGACGGCCTTGACCGACTCGATCACGCCGACGTTGCCGGCCTGCGTGACCATCGCGCCGACTTTGGGCAGCTCGACGTAGACGATGTCGCCGAGCGAGTTCTGCGCGTAGTCGGTGATACCGACCGTCGCGACGTCGCCGTCGAGTTTTACCCATTCGTGTTCGTTGCTGTAATGGAGATCCTGGGGTAGCGGCATGAACGACTCCTAAGGACGCTGGTGCGAGGGGAGTTACTTCGGACGCTTGTAGAGCGGCTGCGCGGTGACGGTTGCGGCGTGGCGCGTTCCGCGGATTTCGACCTCGAGTTCGGTGCCGATGGTTGCGGCATCTTTCTCGACCAGTGCCGTCGCGATGTTCTTGCCGCCGCAAGACGGTGCCATCGATCCGCTCCGGACCTCGCCGACATCTTTCCCACCGAAGAAGACGCGGTAGCCCTCGCGCGCCGGCGCGCGGCCCTGCATCACCAAGCCGACGATGCGCGGAAAGGTATCGGCCTCTACCTGCGCGGCGAGCGCCTCTTTGCCGATGAACGCCGGCTTTGCGAGTTTGAGCGCCCAGTTCAGGCCAGCCTGCACGGGCGTGATCTCCTCGGTCATCTCGTGCCCGTAGAGCGGCATGCCGGCTTCGAGCCGGAGCACGTCGCGCGCGCCGAGGCCGCACGGCTCCAAGCCTTCGGCGGCGTGATCGTTCAGCAGCGCGTTCCAGATCTCCGATGCATCCGCGCCGTCGACGAAGAGTTCGAACCCGTCTTCGCCAGTGTAGCCGGTGCGTGCAAGCACGGCCTTCTTTCCGTAGACCGTCGCTTCCGAACAGAAGTAGTATTTGACGGCATTCAAGTCGATATCGACGTGTGGCTGTAGCATCGCGAGCGCCTTCGGGCCCTGGATCGCGATAAGCGCGTTCTTTCCATGGAGGCTCGTGAGCTTGACGCCCGAGTCGCCGAGGTGCGCGTTCAGGTGCGTCCACATCTTATCCGCGTTCGAAGCGTTGACGACCAACAGCCAGCGACCGTCGAGCTTGTAGAAGATCACGTCGTCGTGCGCGCCGCCCGAGGCATTGCAGAAGATGTTGTAGCGCGCCTGGAGCGGCTTCATCGTCTCGACCGCGTTGATTGTCAGGCCATCGGCCCACGCTGCCACGTTCTCGCCTTCGAGGATGAACTGACCCATATGCGAGAGGTCGAACAGGCCGGCGCGATTGCGCACCGCGTCGTGCTCCTTGAGGATGCCGGCATACTGCACCGGCATCGCGAAGCCGCCGAACGGAACCAGGCGTCCGCCGAGCGCGACGTGATCGTCGTGGAGCGCGGTTTGTTTGAGCGTCGCGTCGGTCATGCGGGGGGTCTCTCCTCGGGATACGTGTTCAGGAAGTTCAAGGTCGCATGCGCGACGATCTTCTCACCGCAACGGACCTGGACTTCGCCGTAGCAGATGCGCCGGCCCGAACGCAGCACGGTCGCCTCGGCGACCAGATCGCCGGTCGCTGGCGCGAGAAAGTTGCATTGGAGCGAGACGGTCGTCGTATCTTGATCGCGGCCGTAGATCGAGGCCAGCGCGATGTAGAAGACGGTGTCGCAGAGGCTCACGATCGCGCCGCCGTGGATGGCGCCGGTGCCGTTCTGGACTTCGGGGCGGTAGGGCATGCGCATCACCGCACGTCCACGTTCGACATGTTCGAGCTTCAAGTCGAGCAACTTCACGAAGTGGGACTTCTCTTTTTCCCACTCGTGTCGCGCGTGGGTCGAATCGATCGCCATAGCCTTGTCGAGCCTACGTTTTGGGGCGGCTAGCCGTCTACGGCTTTGGTCAGGCGATCGTAGGCTTCGCGGAAGTTCAAGGTCCCGCCGTTCAGCCAATGGGCGCCGTCGACCGTCAGGGTAGCACCCGAGATCCACTCGGCCTCGCCCGAGCAGAGCCAGAGCGCCGCCCGCGAGACGTCGGCCGGCGTGCCGAGGCGCCCGAGCGGAACCTGGCGCCGGATCGTCTCCTCGACGTCTCCGACGCTCCACAGATTCTTGTCCGTGCCCTCGGTGTGGATCGGGCCGGGTGCAATTGCGTTGGCGCGGATGCCGAAGCGGCCCCACTCGGCCGCCAGCGTCCGGGTCATGGCGAGCACGCCTGCTTTGGCGCTCGCCGAATGGACCGCGCCCGGCTCGCCGCTCCAGGCGTAGCTAGCGATGATGTTGAGGATCGCGCCGCGCCGCTCTTTCAATGCGTCGAAGGCCAAACGCGTGCAGTTGAACGTACCGAGCAACACGATGTCGATGACCGCCTTGAAGCCGTTCGGCGAGAGCATCTCGGTCGGTGCGACGAAGTTGCCGGCCGCATTGTTGACGAGCACGTCGATCCCGCCGGCTCTGGCGACGATCTCCGCCACGACCCCCTCGACGCGGGCGGCATCGCGCACGTCGCACGAGAGACCGAAGCCCTTGCCACCCGCACCTTCGATCAATGCGACGGTCTCGTCGAGCTTCTCTTGCCGGCGTCCGATCACGCAGACGTGCGCGCCCTCGCGCGCAAACGAAAGTGCCATGTCTCGGCCGAGGCCACTGCCGCCGCCGGTGATCAGCGCGACTTTGTCGTCGTAACGTCCCACGTCAGAATGTCTCCCCGCTCTTGGCGAGTTCGCGCCGGAGGTAGAGCGGCAACGAGAAGATGCGGCGATGCGTCACGCCGTCGTAGAAGTAGTTCTCGCCTTTGAGCTGCGAGCAGTAGACGTCGATCGCGGCGGTCTCGAGCGTCGAGAGGTCGACCCGATCGCTGCATGCGATGAAGGCCCAGTCGTTATCGAATGCCGGCACGTGCGTATAAAAGGAGACGACGTGCTTGTAATATGCGCGCAACG